>JASLAI010000083.1 GCA_030147225.1 Planococcus sp. (in: firmicutes)
CTGTAACGCCGCCATCTGATACGTTATTCGGGATCAGGACAGCTTCCAGGCCGTATGCCGTGATAAATGCGCCGATGATAATTGGCAGTGCCCGCAGTATGGATTTGCCTCTAATTGCTTTTCGTTTTGTGTTTGGTGTAGTCATTTTATTCCTCTTTTCTGTTGTTTCATACAGGTGAATTTTCACTCCAACTATTTAATATAATCCTTTTATTGTTATTTTGGTAGGATGAATGTAGAAATCGTCTGCCAGATTGGAAAGATTCTTATAGAATACCACTTCCCAGGGTGATGAATCATTTGAAATGGTTTGTCGGGGAAATGACACTGCCTCTAGTGTTGTTGAAGGTAGCACTTGCTGCGTTAAGGGTATAGGTAAGTATTCAGTGGTCAACTACAATCAAGATTGTTTTACCTAGGAGATAAGGAGGTTCAATTATGAACATCGGAATCATCGGAACAGGCACTATTGCCACGTACTTACTTGATCAGGTCAATTCTAAGAATAGGGCTAATGGAAGAATAACGGCAATTTTTGGACGCAATCAGGAAGCGGGTCATCGATTGAGTGAGCAGTTTAGAGCCGATTTTTACACGGATTTTCAAGCATTCATTAAGCTGCCGTTTGATCTCGTCGTAGAAGCCTCGACTGTCGAAGCAGCTCGGCTCTACCTGAAAGAGGCAGTCAGCCACAAGAAAGACCTTGTTGTCAGCAGCATCGGCGTGTTTAAAGATGCGGATTTCTTGAATGAAGCCACAAGCTTGGCGGAGTCTGCGGGCACAGCTATCTTTTTGCCGTCGGGTGCTGTCGGTGGACTGGACATTCTGCAATCCGCGAAAGCGGCTGGAGGCTTGGAGCGAGTCCAGCTGACAACTAGAAAATCGCCGGCGTCTCTTGGGATAGAGGCAGAAGAAGCAAAAGTCATATTTGAGGGTACGGCGCATGATGCGGTCGAACAATTTCCGAAGAACATCAACGTCGCGATGACGCTTGCGCTGGCAGGTGTAGGGATTGAGAAAACGAAGGTGCGCATCATTGTTGATCCGGCCATTGAACAAAACACCCACACCATCGAAGCAGAAGGGGAATTTGGAAAGATGCAGCTGCAAGTTGAAAATCATCCGATGCCAGGCAACCCGAAAACGAGCCTGCTTGCGGCATTAAGTATGTTGGCTGTATTGCAGAACAAAGACAGGGCATTGAGGATTGGCAACTGATTTTTTTTGTTTTGACAGAGGGTAAAGGGGGATCTCGGCATTAGACCGTTTCAGGATGAAACAATCGAAATGAAATCGTTCAAATACGTAGCTGCACATTATTATGCTTCCCAAAATCACTGAGAAGTGGTTAATTTTTAAAAAATAAAGAAAAGGCGGCATCAACCACTTCAGGAGTTGTTGATGCCGCCTTTTTTGGAATCTGCTGTTTAGTTGTCCTGTCTTTACGACTTGTCCTGATACAGTTGCTCGGTTCCGGCAGGCAGGGTTAACAGCTGCAGCAATTGAGCCACCACTTTGTTTCTTGTTTCAAAGTCAAACGGTTCGCCGCACGGCCGGCCCATTTTAAAAGGCACATGAAGTGTGCGGGGCGCTCCGACTTTCTTTGTGATTTCCGGGAACAAGGTGACCATGGCAGTTGGAACCTGTGAAGCTTCTAAAGCCCGGGCATACAGCCCCAGCACATTATGGCAGGATCCTCAGCCAGGCACCAGCAAAGCGGCGTCAATTCCTTCATTATGAAACAGTTCCACCACTTTTGGGATAAAGTCTTTTTCAGCTATGGCCGTATCCAGGATGCCGCCGTTCAAGCCGATATTGATGCTGGAAACAGATCCGATTTTGCCGTCCGCCGCTGCTTCTTTCAGCTGTTGGAGCGGGAAGACGATGGATGGATCGGTTTTGGCAAACTTGGTATCGAAATAGATATGGGTGACGGTCAACTCCTGTTCCGAGACATCTGATGGGATAATTCGGAACGAAGGATCTCCTGCCGGATTGTCCACTTCAAATGGCTCATCTGATTTCAGGTGAACACCGGCGGTTGAAACGAGTGCCACTTTGCACTGCTCTAACGGTTTTTGTAAAAAGGCTTCAGGCATGCTGGTGTTTTCGGTCGTATGACTCATGGAGAATTTCTGGTAGGCATTTGTGAAATTGCTGGAAAAGGTCCGGGACAGCTGCGATTTGAGCTTTGTCTTCATTTTCATGATTGGCTATTCCTCCAGTTCAAACAGTCTATGGGTCTATGAGATAGTATTCGCTGGTGGATTGAAAAGTCCTGTATGAAATTCTTTTTTTGTTATTCAATGAACATTCTAGTACCGAATAAGAAATAATAGATTCAGTTCGGATGCAAGTTTCATCCTTTATGTCTTACCAATCAAAAACACCTTCGATTTAAGTACATGTGTAAAGTGTACAATCTCGAAGGTGTTTTATTATGTCTTTTTATTTCCGATCCATTAAGGTCTGAATCATTGTTTTCATCTCTGCTACTTCGTTCTTGAGCTCGTCTATTTCCGATAGTTCATCTTTGATTCCAGCAGTTTCCGCATCGATTTCTTCTGAAATCTTCTGGGCGTTATTGACGATTTCCCCGACAATCAGGTTGATCATGAGGAAAGTCGAAATAATGATAAAGGAAACAAAATACAGCCAGGACCATGGAACAACTTCGAAAATGGGCCGGAACACTCCGCTTGCCCAGGATTCCAGAGTGAAAACTTGGAATAAAGTGATAAACGACAAACCGAGATTGCCGAAAAATTCGGGTTCAACCGTGGCGTAAAAGAAAGTGCCGATGACCGCATAGACGTAAAAAATAATCGACATCAATAAAATGACACTGGTGATGGTCGGAATAGCCATGAATAGGGCGGCGACAACTCTTCGTAAAGACGGGATAGTGGTGATGGTCCGTAATACCCGCAGCACACGGAAAATACGCAGAACGCTTATGTATGGGGAGTTATAGAGAATCAAGCTGCCGACCACGATGAGAAAGTCGAAATTGTTCCAACCGTTCCGGAAAAAACTGGTGCGGTACAGATAAAGCTTAATTATGATTTCCAAAGTAAATAATCCAAGAACCACGATGTCCAATGCCAGAAGCCACGTATGGTATTTCTCGGCAAATTCCGGATACGTTTCCAGTCCAACCAGTATGGCGTTGATGATGATCAAGATGGTAATGAAATTGGTGACTCTTTTGCCTTCCATAATTCGTTTCATTCTATCTTTCATAAATAAAGGGACGACTCCTTACCTTTTTGCAGATTTTGGGCATCCTATTTCCAAGAATGATGGTGAATTTTGGCTGGCCCAAACTCCGTTAATTATAGCATGTGTACCATGTACTGGTTAATCGATATCTCTCTTCTGCAAGCTGAAATGTGACAAAAAAAAGGAGTGCGATTTCTATTCGTGCTAAAAAAATATTGCGGCGATTAAGAGAACTCAGTTTAATTCTGGTAATTTCGTTGTATACAAAGCAAACAGTCGTTACAGAGATGTTAAATTATAGCTTATTCATAAATTTGCCATTGGTTTACCGGCTCATCAAAAAAGAAAGCTGCTATAGATGTAAAGCTTTAAATGCGAATGTAGGCGGTTTGGAGAACTATAGAAGTTGCGGACTATCTTTTATTTGTAAATAGAAGATCTTCTATCAAAATTTCCTCTGCTGTTTATTGTAAAAAACTAGGTGATCTGCTACGCTAGGTAGCATAAGAACCATTATGAATTGAAGGAGACCAAATCATGTCGAATCTTTCCCTGGCAGAAGCTGTGAAATTGAAATCGGTGTTGGCAAAACGCATTCATGAGTTGGAAGAAGAAATGGACCGAGTGGCATTTGTGGAAATGGAAAAAGACAGCAAAAAGCCGAAACAAGCCCGTTCGCTCTCACAAGTTGAAGAAGAAATCGACGAGATCCGAAAAGATTTTCGGTTGTTGGATAAATTGATGTACCGCGCTAATTTTGAAAACGAAGTCAGCTTCAATGGAGAAAATTTGACGATTGTGGAAGCCATCGAATTTGCCACGCAATTGCGTGCCAAAGCACGGAAATTCAAAGGGTTCGGATCTGCTTCAAAAGAGGAGATTCAATTTGGCTACGGGGAAGGAACACCTATCGTCAGACGGGCCATGTTCGATCCTGAGAAATATCGAGTAAGAGCGGTGGAATTGGAGCGTCACGCAAACCGGCTGTCGAATGCCATCAACACCAAAAATTACTCGATCGTTCTGGATTTCGACAGCGAGAAGTATTTCTGATCCTTGGAGCGGTGAGACTCCGCTCCAAGGCATGGAAGGAAACCTCTTATGTACTTCGGTACACTCAACTCTGATGGCTAATGGCAAACCAATGACCCTTACCCCATTACGATTTTACCTGTAACCGATTACCAACCAAGAGCAAACGGCGGTCGATGACCACAATCCTGTTTTAAAACACCTTCCATGAATCCTCCTGCTTTCGGGCAGGGGGATTTTCTAGTTTATTGAGGAAAGTGTTGATTTATTGGAGACTAGAATGGATACCTTCTTTAATGCACTGCATACTGATGCTTAAGAGAGAAAATTTAGGGATGTCTGCTGAAGCCTGTTCTTTTAATTTTTCAACATGCTTACGAGCGGAATAGAGCCTTTAAGGCAAGATGTTTTTCCCAGTAAGAGTGTTATTAATGATGAAGGCTGATCTGTTGCGTATGTAGAAAACCACCTTTTTTAGCAAAGTTGGCTTTCTGTACGGAACTTCTTTGGTAGGTCAAATTATATACTCACTTCTATTACTATTAACATAAATGATTTTAAGAATATATATATAAAGTAATACTAAAGAATTGAATATTCTAAATATATTTACTATTTTATCTTTTATTGCTATGCTATTTTTTGAGTTAAGAAAAGCTTTAGAAGAAAGGGATCAACCGCAAATAAAAACAGAAGGAGTGAGTGTTTTTGAAAAGAAGATGGGCAAGTACAGTTGGGGTGTTAAGTTTATGTACAGCATTGGCTATGCCAGTTTACGCAGTGGAAAATGAGACAAAACCGGCGGAACATCATCATGATAACAGCATATCCGGATTTATCGACTATCAGGAGCTCCAGAAAAGCTTGAAGAAGATTGCTGCCAACAGCAAAGGGACAGTTCAAGTAGATGTGGCTGGGCAGTCTCATGAAGGCTTGGACATCTATACTGCGAGAGTCGGTACGGGAGACAAGGTTCTTTTGGTTCAAAGTGAAATTCATGGGAATGAAAAAACCGGCACTGTGGCGATTCTCAATTTGTTGAAGACCTTATCCAATAACTCGAAGCAATCACAGAAAATAAGAGAAGAAGTGACGCTTGTTTTCATGCCAATGATGAATCCGGATGCTTCGGAAGCGGATAAACGCCGCAATAGCCTGACTTGGAGTGAGACACTGGAGAACTTCCCGCAATTAGCAGGGGCAGCTCCATCTTGGAACTACCTGGACCGCGGCATTAGCCAAAATTACGATTATGGCGCCAATCCTGGATTTGATGTAAACCGCGACTTTAACCCGGATCTTGATTATGTGCCGCAAGCGGAAGACTTCCCGGGAGCATCGAATCAACCGGGCTGGTTCATCACACCGGAAGCTCAGACTTCCCGCGACGTCTATAAATCCTTGCAGGACGAATTCGGTAATGTGGACGTGTTTATCGACTTGCATCACCAGGGACTTTATTATGTCGATGGAACAGCCGATCCAGTAACGCTATCTCTATCGGCGCAATTCGTACCAGATCCATCTACGCCTGAAGGGGCGAAGTACGCCGAATATGCCGATAACTACGATTATGATTTTTCAAGACAATTGAACTTGGCGGCCTATAACGAACTTCAGTCCTACGGCAACTCGAAGTTCACCAACATCTCGCTCTATTCGCAAGGCCTTGATTTGCCTGGAACGGCACTTGGAAGCTATGCTTTGAATGGCAGTGGAACGGTCCTTTTTGAAGTAAGAGGCCAGACGCAGAGCTTGGGTCAAAAAGAAAAAGGCCAATTGGTCAAATCGGTTGAGCGGGGCCTGTCCGGAATCATTGAAAGTGTAGCGGACGGTTCGGTTGAACAATTGGATCCGGAAGCTTACGAAGACATCCCACTCACAGCTTACCAACCTGGATTCTGATCAAGGAGTACCAATGATTCAAAAAATACAAATGAGTTGATAACGCAGAAAAGATAAAAGCACCTGCCATTCCCTACGCGGAATAGCAGGTGCTTTTCTGTAAGTGAAAAATTAAGAGAATGTGTACATCACGTATACAAAAACAACATAAAGAACGTTTTTAAAATTTAGCTGAAGGGAATAAAGAGGAATATGGCAATGTTTTGAAGAAAGTTCAAGTAGTAGATATTTCGAAAAGATAGAATCTGTGAAGAAGAGGGACAGGCACTTTTCCTCTTGGTGCAAGAATAATTAGATGAGACTACTTTGGAAAAGAAGGGCGGTACATATATGATGAATGTTAATAAATCCGTAATCGTAATCGGAGGGGGCCTCGGAGGTTTATCCGCGGCTATTTCTCTTGCTCAAAAAGGTTACGCGGTTTCTTTATATGAGAAAAATGAACACATCGGCGGAAAAGTGAACCGCCTGGAGCAGGACGGCTTTGGTTTTGACTTGGGCCCATCTATTTTAACGATGCCGCATATTTTCAACAAATTGTTCGAGGGAAGCGGCAAGCGAATGGCTGATTATGTGTCTCTCAAGCGGCTTGACCTGGAATGGCGTTCGTTCTTTCCAGACGGCACGGTGCTGGATTTGTACCATGATCTCGACTTGATGGAACGAGCAAATCCTGCCTTGTCTCATGGGGATATCAAAGAGTATTATGCGCTGTTGAAATACGCTAAGCGGATATACGAAACGACAGAACGCAGCTATTTAAAAGAAGGTTTTGAGTCGCCGAAAGAAGCGGTTGCGCAAAATGGCATCCTTGCAACCTTGATCGGGTTTGACTTGACCTCGACAATGTACAGCGCGATCTCCAAGCGCATCAGCAACCCGCATCTGCGCGATATGCTTTCCTATTACGTTAAATACGTCGGTTCTTCTCCTTACAGCGCACCTGCGGTTCTGAATATGATGATCTACATGCAGCATGCGCAGGGTTGTTGGTACGTAAAAGGCGGAACGCATAAACTGGCGGAAGGCCTGGAGAGGCTTGCCAGAGAAGAAGGCGTTCAGATCCATACCGGCATGGGCGTAGTTCGGGCTCATACCAATCAAGCTAAGCAGATTGCAGGCATTGAACTGGAAGACGGTTCGTTCAAGACCGCCGATTATTATGTCTCAAATATGGAAGTCATTCCGTTCTATAAGAAAATGGTGGATGCGGACGAGGAATTTGTAGAGGAGCTGGTGAAGAAGTACGAACCGTCAAGTTCGGGACTTGTGTTGCATCTTGGCGTGAAGAAAACGTATCCGTTGTTGAATCATCACAACTTCTTCTTTTCAGAAAACCTGCATGAACAGATGGACAAAGTATTTGAAAAACATGAGCTGCCGGACGACCCGACCATTTACTTGGTTAATGTCAACAAAACCGATCCCACGCAGGCACCTCCTGGACATGAAAACATTAAGATTTTGCCGCATATCCCTTATATACAAGACAAGCC
>JASLAI010000417.1 GCA_030147225.1 Planococcus sp. (in: firmicutes)
AGTCACCCGCCTTATAGCCCATGCCCCGCACGGTCTTGATCAAGCTGGGATGTTGGGGATCGTCTTCAAGTTTTTCGCGCAGCCGCTTGATATAGACAGTCAACGTATTGTCATTGACAAAATCCCCACCAACATCCCAAATCCGGTCGAGCAGCTGTGCTCTCGTCAGTACCTGTCCAAGATGATTGGCAAAAATCAGCAATAACCTGTATTCCAAAGCCGTTAATAAAACCTCGTCTGGCCCTTTATGGACTTTTCCGTTTGCCGTGTCTACTTGGACATCTCCGATTCGAATGGCCGTTTTCGGCTGGTTCTCCCGCTGGTAACGGCGCAGCACCGAATTGATGCGTGACTGAAGTTCACGAACCCGGAACGGCTTGGTGATGTAATCATCTGCTCCCATATCCAACCCCATGACTACATTCACTTCGTCATCGAATGCTGTCAGAAAAATGACCGGTATGTCGCCTTGTTCTTTTACGAGTGCGCATAAATCATAGCCGCTGCCATCTGGCAACGACAAATCGAGCAAACACAAATCAATATCATCATACTGTTCTTTGATCAGTTTTCCAGCGTCTGCTGCTGTGTGGCACAGGATGGTTCCGTAGCCTTCCTGCTGCAGGGAATAAGTCAATCCGGATGCGATGGTGCGATCGTCTTCGACCACTAAAATGTTCATATGGTTTCCCCTATCGTCTCATTTTGATTGTTTTTTTAGTTAACCGGATGAAAAGAATCCTTCCGAATCTACGATACAGGCTTTTGCATTCCATGACCAGAGACTGGCTGAAATTTACATCAAGGTTGAACCGGTTTACGAGTTGGTTTCTTTGCCTGAGGGTTGGTGTTTCATCATGAGGACTTGCAGAAAATCTTAACTTGTAGTAAGATTTCTAAAGTAAATATCCATCTATAAGCATCTGTATAACCTTAAGAATATGGCTTAAGGGTCTCTACCAGGAACCGCAAAATCCTGATTACAGAAAACGATCTGTTCGTTTTTTGTAATCAGGATTTTTTTGTGTTTTCTGACAGGGATCTTTAGAGCCATTTTTTTATTCTATTTTCGAAAGGAAGCGTACGAGCACATGAATCTTAAAGTTTATATTTTAGCATTGGCCACAGTCGCAGTCGGACTCGTGGAACTTATTGTCGGAGGCATCTTACCGACGATCGCCGAGGAGTTCGGAGTCTCGTTAAGTTCAGCCGGACAGCTGATCACCGTATTCGCGTTGATCTATGCCATTGCCGGACCCGTTTTACTGGTGGCGACCAGCCGATTTGAGCGGAAGAAAGTTTACTTGATTTCCTTGTTCATTTTTTTCCTCGGCAATATCCTGACATTTTTCAGTCCTGACTTTACGTGGATGATGATTGCGCGCGTGTTGACTGCAGCGAGTACCGCACTCATTGTCGTCTTGTCATTGACCATTGCGGCGAAAATCGTTGAGCCGCCTTACCGCGCGAAAGCGATAGGCCTTATTTTCATGGGAATCAGTTCATCACTCGTCCTCGGCGTTCCGCTCGGCATCCTTATTTCCGATGCCTTCGGATGGCGTGTGATTTTCCTTGGTATTGCGGCATTGTCCGTCGGCTCGATGGCACTCATTGCCCGCTATATCCAACCCATTCCCGGAAGCGCAGCTGTCCCGCTGTCGCAGCAACTGAAAGCAGTAGCGAGCGCTAAAATCGGTACGGCGCATCTTGCGACGATGTTCATGCTTGCTGGACATTATACGGTTTACGCCTACTTCACGCCATTTCTTGAAACCAACCTGCAGCTGAGCTCGTTCTGGGTCAGCGTCTGTTACCTGGTGTTCGGGATTGCGGCAGTCAGCGGCGGTGCAATCGGCGGCACAATGTCCGATTCCATCGGCTCGAAGAAAAGCATCATTATCGTTATTTCGGCGTTTGCGGTTGTCTTGTTCCTGCTGCCGCTGACAACGTTCTCCCTGATCATTTTCCTACCGGTGATGGTCATTTGAGCAGCTCTGAGCTGGAGCTTGGCTCCGCCTCAACAAAGCTATTTGATTGAGACCGATCCGGCCACTTCAGATATCCAGCAAAGTTTCAATAACTCCGCCTTGCAGATCGGAATTGCATTAGGTTCTGCCATTGGCGGCATTACACTGACACAAACCGGCTCCGTCTCAAGCACGGCTTGGGTTGGAGCTGTAATTGTATTGATTGCCCTCGCTTGTGCCGTCTTTTCGTTGACGCGCCCGGCAATCAACCGCAATGCCAAAAAGACTGACAACCGGAAACTCAATGCCGGTTATGAACAAAATTAATATAGTCAGCTAAATCCCCGATGAAATCAATTGATTTCATCGGGGATTTTTCATCCTCCAATCATTTGTTTCGATTCGAGAAAATAAAATCCAAAGGCGATTTTCGCTTTTTGCGCAAAATCCCTTTTTCCTTGGTTTCTTTCAACCACTCAGGAAATTTATTCAGCATTTGATTGTACAATTCTTCATCCGTTACTTGGTCGATGTCAGGTACATGGAAAAATTTCGCATTGTCCATTAAGCAGCCTTCCATCGCATCCAACTTTCTCAAGACATCTTTGAATTTTTCTGTACTGCTAAATAGATATTGAGAAGTGAGGGGATAATTCTAGATAATCGAAAAATTGACTGCACTACTCAAAGCGCCGGCGCGTCAGCGGGCCAGGCAAAAAAATAAACCAAAGGAACTTCGAG
>JASLAI010000103.1 GCA_030147225.1 Planococcus sp. (in: firmicutes)
CTACATTCTATACACAGATCCGTGATTACGCAGAAGACTTGAACTTCGGCGTGGCACCTCTTCCGGAACGGGAAGCTGGAAGCGGCCACACCAGCTGGGGCGGCGGTTTCGTAGCTGAAATTCCAGAAGGCGCAGCAAATCCGGAAGCTTCTTTCGAATTCATAAAATATTTGACAGATGTTGACGCGCAGGAGTATTGGGCTGTTCAAAACTTCGATAACGTAGCGAATATTGAAGCGGCTGAAAATGCGGCTAAGAACAATGAATTTACAGAAGACGGTTCAATGGTCTATCAAATGGCAGTCGACAATATGGAATATACTCTTTTGACACCGGTTCCTGTAGTTGCGCCTGATTTCACAAGCTATATAAATCCAAATGTGGAAGAATTTTTCCTTGGATCTACGACAGCTGCTGAAGCATTGGCCAAATCACAAGGCGAGGTAGAGAATCTGGTAGAAAAGAATAGTCAGTAAGGAGGAAATCCTTTGGGAAAAAAAAGATTGACGATGCGCCGGAAAGAAAGTTTATACGGCTATATTTTCGTTATGCCTTGGATTATCGGATTTCTCGCTTTCACTGCGGGACCTCTGGTATTTTCCTTTATGGCAAGTTTCACAAATTACAATATTACATCACAGATGGACTTTATCGGAGCGGATAATTATCAGGGCCTTTTTACTGAAGACAGTCTTTTTTGGACCTCTCTCTGGAATACCTTATATTTTGTCGCCTTTTCAGTACCATTGACCACAATCGGAGCTATTTTTCTTTCAGCTCTTTTAAACCAAGACATTCCCGGGATTCGTTTTTTTCGAACCCTGTATTATTTGCCCGCAGTACTTTCAGGAGTAGGAGTCTACCTACTATGGATGCAGCTATTGGATCCCGGGACCGGTATGGTCAATTTAATCTTGGGCTGGTTCAATATTGATGGCCCCAATTGGCTGTTTGACCCTAATTGGACTAAGCCTTCCTTGATTTTAATGAAAATGTGGAGTGTTGGCGGAGCAATGCTGCTTTACTTAGCTAGTATGCAGGGAGTTTCCAAGTCGTTGTATGAAGCTGCTGAAATCGACGGGGCGAATACCTGGAAGCAGTTCCGCCATATCACCATTCCCATGATCACGCCCGTCATTTTCTTCGATGTGGTCACCAGTCTTATCGGCGGATTTCAAATCTTCCAAGAAGCCTATGTCATGTCCAGCAATGGTGAAGGCGGACCTGCCAATTCCCTTCTTTTCTATAACCTTTATATGTGGAGGCAGGCATTTGAAAACTTCAACATGGGCTATGCAATGGCAATGTCCTGGATTTTATTCGTGATCGTCTTTGTGCTGACCTTGATCAACTTAAAACTTGCTCCGCGATGGGTGCATTACGAAGGGGAGGAGAAGTAATTGGCAAAAACCAATGAAGATACGTCTTATATCGAAAAAAAGGACAGCCTGAAAACTCTCTCCGGCACTAATGAAAATCCCGGCTATTTTGAACATCGCGGGAACCGCAAAAATATGTTAAAGATCATCAATTTCGTTTTATTGGCAGCGGGCAGTCTGCTGATTTTATCTCCTCTTTGGTGGATGATTTCGACTTCTTTGAAAACTATGGCCGAAGTTATGTCCTTTCCACCAACGTTCTTTCCCGAAACATGGAATTGGGCAAACTATATTCGGACATGGGAAGCTGCGCCCTTTACACGATATACCATCAACACATTAACTATCACGTCGCTTGTTGTCATCGGCAATGTACTATCCAATTCTTTCATTGCCTATGGCTTTGCAAAAATTCCTTTTCGGGGCAAAAATGTCTTGTTTGCCATCGTTTTGGCAACCATGATGATTCCGGGATTTGTTACGCTGATTCCCCAATATGTACTGTTTGCCAAACTAAATTGGGTTAACACTTATTTTCCCTTAGTGGTACCCGCATTTTTCGGAAGTGCTTTTAATATCTTCTTATTGCGACAGTTTTATATGACCATCCCCAACGAATTGATTGAAGCGGCCAAAATGGAGGGCGCCAATCACTTTACCATCTGGTGGAAGATCGGTTTGCCCTTGACGAAACCAGCTATCGCTACTGTCGCAATTTTCTCATTCAACGGTGCTTGGAACGATTTTCTCGGACCCTTGCTGTACTTGAACGATGAAAATCTCTACACCCTGCAAATCGGCCTGCAAGTATTCAAAGGTCAAATGAATACCCAATGGAATTATTTAATGGCGGGTTCCCTGCTGGTTCTATTGCCGGTAATCCTTCTGTTCTTCTTCTTCCAGAAATACTTTATTCAAGGCATCAACCTGCAATCTGGCGGGAAATAAAAAAACGCAAGCAGCTATTTATTTCCGACAGAAGAAAAAGCGTTCCTGAAATTCCAGGAACGCTTTTTCCATATCATTTATACTGCTGCTACTTTTTTCTCTTTTTTGATTTGCTTGCTGCGCAATTGTCCGCAAGCTGCATCGATGTCGGCGCCTTGTTCATGGCGTACTCCGCAGTTGATGCCTTTCTTTTTCAATGCATCGTAGAAAGCGGTAATTGCTTCCGGCGTGCTTTGCTGATACTGATCGTGCTCATCCACGGAGTTATAAGGAATTAAGTTGACGTATGAGAGATGGCGCTTGTCCTCCAGCAATTTAGCCAGTTGATTCGCTTCTTCTACATGGTCATTGACGTCACGCAATAAAATATACTCAAACGTAATGCGGCGGTTGGATTTCTCCAAATAATAATCAATAGCAGCCATCAATTTTTCAATTGGGTAAGCTTTGTTGATCTTCATGATGCGTGTACGCAATTCATTGGTTGGCGCATGAATCGAAATAGCCAGATTCACTTGCAGACCTTCATCTGCATAGTCGTAGATTTTTGGCACAATACCGCTTGTTGATACCGTAATGTGACGAGCCCCGATAGCCAAGCCTTTTTGTGAATTAACAACATTCAGGAAGCCCATCAAATTCGTGTAGTTATCGAATGGTTCGCCGATGCCCATTACCACGATATGGCTGACGCGTTCATCTTTTTGCTGTGCATCAAAATGCGCTTGAACTTGCATGATCTGCTCAACGATTTCCCCCGCGTTTAAATCACGGCTCTTTTTCAAAAGTCCACTGGCGCAGAAACTGCAGCCGATGTTACACCCAACCTGCGTTGTTACGCAGACAGAATTTCCGTATTTGAAACGCATCAATACTGTTTCAATCAAGTTGCCGTCCTGCATTTGGAAAAGGAACTTGATTGTACCATCCGCAGATTCCTGTTTGACTGTTTCTTTCAATGTACGGATTGTAAAGCTCTCTTCAAGAAGCTGAATGCATTCTTTGGAAAGATTGTTCATCTCCGCAAATTCCGTGACACGTTTAATATACAGCCAGTCCCATACCTGTTCAGCACGGTATTTCTTTTGGCCGTTTTCTAAAAACCATTCTTTTAGCTGGTCTATCGTTAATCCATAGATGGAATTTTTCATTTTTAGAACCCTCATTTCAAATTTCACAATTGCTTATTATAATACTAAAAATAACGCTTGACAACAACTATTTTTGTTTAGACAGAAAAATCTGACTTAAATCCCCGCTTATTTTCTTGTTTTCATGGGTAGACATTGGGAAAGAGGAGTTGATATTATGAGCGCTATTACTCATGTCGGACTTGCAGTTC
>JASLAI010000106.1 GCA_030147225.1 Planococcus sp. (in: firmicutes)
GTTGATATGTTCCCGCAAACAGCACAAGTTGAATCGGTAACGAAACTGGTATTGAAATAAGAAAAGCTGGGCCAGAGATTTTTTCTCTGGCCCAGCTTTTTTATTGGATTAAGTCATGTAGCATGCGCCTTTTTTGAATTGCCATTGAAAGCAATGAGCAGCGCTATCAGCAGAAGAATTGCCGCAATCAACAGGAGGAAGCTAAGCCCACCTGAGTATTCTATAAACAATCCGCCCATAGAAGGTCCTGCAAGGCTACCGATGCTGAACGCAATCCCACATAATAAGTTGCCGGTCGGTAAAAGATCTTTCGGCATAAGGTCAGCCATATAGGATATTCCTAAAGAAAATGTAGAACCGACAAACATGCCGGCTAAAGCAAAGAATCCTACAGTCAACCATGCGTTCGATTCATAGAAACTGGCAGTCGCAAATACAGCCGCTCCACCTGCCAGAGCCAGCAGCAAAACTTTTCTTCTTCCAATCTGATCACTAAGATTTCCTAACGGCAATTGTGTTGCAATCGCCCCCGCTGAAAAAGCTGCCAGCATAATGGAAACCATTCCAATCTCTATTGATTGCCGCAAGGCATAAACCGGATAGATCGCATTGAGTGAGGCTTCCAAAAAACCGTAGCCCAGCGGCGGCAGAAAAGCGACCCATGCAATGACCACAGCTGCTTTAAAGCGACCGGCCGTTCCTTTTGCAGTCATGGCGCTTCCTGTAACCTCAGGAAAATCATTTTTTAAGAAGAAAACCAAGGACCAAGCTACCAGACATAGCAGTCCAGATACGATGAATGGCAGTGCTTCAAATACTTCCACCATAGGCACAAAAAGAGGTCCTGCGCCAAAACCGATGCTAAATGACATCCCGTAGATGGCAATATTGCGTCCCAGCCGATGCTGAGGAGAAGTACTGGTAATCCAGGTCTGCGTCGAAAAATGCAGCGCCTGGTCCCCGACCCCAATTAAAATACGCAGCACAAACCAGAACAACACTGATTTCCATAGTGGAAAAAGAAGCAAGGACAAAATGACCAATCCTCCTCCCACTAAAATCAACGGCTTATAACCAAATTTTCGAAGCTGTGGTTCCATAAATGGAGCAATCAAAAGGGTTCCCACATACAAACCTGTCGCACTCAGACCATTTAAAGCGGATGAGACACCATCCTGTTCAAAAATAACCGCTATTAGCGGCAGCAGCATTCCCTGCGAAAAACCGGAAATGGATACAATCGCTACCAGAATCCAAAAGCGGCCACGCTCACTTTTCAAAAAACCTTTCATGATGCCTCCCCGAACAAGCACGTTCTTTTGTATTTAATAAGAATTCAGATACAATTCTAACATAAGGAGGCGTCAACAGATGAATTATTCAATGAACAAAAACGGCTTTACTGGGTATTTACCTTTTGGGCAACTTCAAATTTCGAGCAATGAAGAGCACGGATTCCGTCCATATCAATTATTGGTTTCTTCGCTGGCAGTCTGCAGCGGCGGTGTCATGAGGAAGGTCTTAGATAAAATGAGAATGCCTGCCGAAGATATAAAAGTGGAGGTTAAAGAAATTATCCGCAACAAAGAAGAAGCTGATCGGGTTGAAAAAGTTCATTTGCACTTTATTGTCAGTGGAGATATTAACGAAGAAAAAATGCCGCGCATTTTAGAACTGACAAGAAAAAATTGCTCAATGGTCCAGTCTGTCAAAGGCTCTATTGAAATTATCGAAACGTTCGAAGTGCAGTAAAAACAGTCTCCCTATTATCTTGGAACCTTTGGCTTCTTCAGCCATTACTGTAAAACGACAATCATAAAAGGCTCATACCGTATCTGATGTCAGATTGCGGATGAGCCTTTATGTTTTATATACAGTTAAATTTTTTATCATAATCCCATTCTCGTCTCAGATGCCGACGAAATGTGCGAACCCCCTCCTTCGTAATTCCTGGTGTTTGGTCTGGTTTCGCTGATTCCCTTCGGCCTCCCCTCTCTTATAATTAAATTAAATTTAACACAAACTTTATATTAAGTAAATATTCAAAATAAATAAACTAGTAAAATAATTAGTTCTACCTATAGTTTATTGAAATCATCGTCATTTTCCGTTACGATTAACATGCGAAATGAGGTGTACCAAATGGGAAAATCCATTACCAACAAAGAACAGCAGGTTTCTTACATGAAGCAGCGCTTAAGCATGTTTTTGGAAGTATTAGATGCCATCGAACCTGAAAACACGGAGCTTGAAGATATCGATCGCTTGATTGCCATGGTTGATGACTTGGATGATAAAATGAAGCAATTCCAAGGCCGTCCAACAGAATAAAAGGAAGCAGTAAATCCGTTGCCTTTTTAGGCAACGGATTTTTCTTTTACTGTACCGGTCGTTTTGAACTTCAATAGGCCAGTAAGGCAGTACCTTCCTCCAGAATTTTATAGTTCGCTTTTTATAACAATAAAAAAAGGGAAGATTTCCACAAGTAAACTCAGAATATTTTGGGCATTAGAAAAGAACAGCTTGAATTCTAAAATTCAAGCTGTTCTTTTCTTAAGTAAATGACGGCGTTCTTTCATCACCGCATTAATCTGTCCGCCAATAATCAGGAGCATCGCTGAGATATAAAGCCACAGCATTAAAATAATAACTCCTCCGATACTGCCATAGGTGGCTGAAAAATTTCCGAAGTTACTAATATAAATTGAAAATAAATAAGAAGTCACCAACCACCCAATAGCAGCAAAAGCGGCTCCACCCAATACACTCAGTATGTTCATTTTCACATTTGGCGCCAGCCAGTAAATAATGGCACAGGCAACAAAAGTAATAATCGCCGGAATTGTAAAGCGAATAGAGCTCCAAAGTGCCAGGAACCCTTCTTCCAATCCCAGGAAGGAAAATATCAGCAATCCAAGCTGCTCACCAAACACAGGCAATGCTAAAGCAACGATTAGAATAAAAATCAGCAGGATTGTCATCAGGATTGACATTCCACGGGCGATAAGAAGCGGGCGATTCTCTGCTACTTTATAAGAAAGGTTCAACGACTTGATTAAGGCGTCCATTCCAAGACTCGCAGACCAAATTGTCGCCAAAATACCAAATGACAACAATCCGGTGTTTTGAGTTGTCAAAATTTCCTCCAAGGTGCTTTCTATCAGCACATAAACTTCGGCAGGTACAACTTCTTCCATAAAACTAAAAATCTGATCTTGCGATAGAGACAAGTACGGCAGCAGGGTCACCAGGAATATCAGCAAAGGAAAAATGGATAAGAGGAAAAAAAACGCCAACTGTGCTCCAAGCCCTGGCACGTCGACGTCTTTAATCCGTTGCAGCAATTCTTTTAAGAAACCCGTTCCTGAAGTCACATCATAAGTGACTGAATGAACACGGCCTTGGTTCTCATCCTCTTGCTGTCCTGTAGATTTTATCGGGCTAATCGGATTATGACCGATTCCCGGAAGTTGAGTTTTTTCCGGACTGATTGCCTGAAGAAAAATTATTGTTTGATTGCGATGAATTATTGTTTGATCGCGATGAATTGTTATTTGATTGTGAAGAATTATTATTTGATTGTGATGAAGAGTCTTTATTATTCTCAGTTAATGAAGAGGTTGGTGAAGGATTATCTTCTTTAACTGCTGAAATCACATCATCTTTCGTCTCAATAACTGCATCTTTTGTATCCATAAACGCCTCTTTTGTTTCAAGAGCCATTTCTTTTACTTGTGGTGTCATTTCTTTTAATTCATTTACTTTGCTGCCTACATAAGAAGCATCCTCTGAAATACGAGAATATAGATTTTGTGCTCTTTCAGCCTGTTGTTGGAAAGCCTGTACCAATTCGTCTCTATTCGACGCATAGTATTTTGCATTATTAGTGGCTTTCTTTGATGTGTTTACAACATCATTTCTTGTGTTTTTGTCAAGTAGTGAGACAATGACACCCACTGCCGCTCCTACTAGTAAACCTGTCATCAATTTGTTTTGGCTCATCCTAAATTCCTCCCAAGTATAAATATGATTTTCACATCTGTTAGGAATTTTCCCTAATCTTTGAATATCTAAACACTTATGCAGAATATATTTTTCAAAAATAGCTTGACTATATTGAAAAACTTTCGGAATATTATGTTCACAGGAGGTTTTATTGACAAAATAGATATTCAAGAGGGGGAAAAATAATGGCACAAATTGAAGAATTATTGGGCACTATCAGCGGTTTAGTATGGGGGCCGCCTTTATTAATTTTATTAGTCGGGACAGGAATATTTTTAACTGTCCGCCTAGGTATTCTGCAACTCCGTTTGTTGCCTTACGCCTTGAAACTGGTTTTCACGAAAAATACGGATACGACTTCTAAAGGAGATATCAGCCATTTCCAAGCACTGTCGACTGCTATGGCTGCGACGGTTGGTACGGGTAATATTGTCGGTGTTGCAACGGCTGTTATTCTCGGTGGACCAGGTGCTATCTTCTGGATGTGGTTTTCTGCATTCTTCGGTATGGCGACCAAATATGGGGAAGCCGTTCTCGCAGTCAAATACCGTGTTGTCGATGCGAAAGGCCAGATGGCCGGTGGACCGATGTATTACCTTGAGCATGGCTTGAAACAAAAATGGTTGGCTGTGTTATTCGCTATCTTTGGCGCCATTGCTGCTTTTGGAATCGGAAACGGTACACAATCAAATTCAGTAGCTTCTGTTGTTCGTGATACATTCAGTGTTCCAACTTGGATTACAGGAATCATCTTAACTATTTTTACTGCGTTGGTGCTGCTTGGCGGAATCAAAAGCATCGGCCGCGTCACTTCATTCTTTGTTCCTTTCATGGCATTATTCTACATAATTGCTGGGATAATTATTATGATTTTCAATATGGAATTGATTCCAGCTGCTTTTGGTACAATTTTCAGTGCTGCATTTACTGGTGAAGCTGCCGTCGGTGGTGCAATCGGTGCCGCTATTCGCTATGGTGTTGCCCGGGGCGTCTTCTCCAACGAAGCTGGCCTTGGATCTGCTCCAATCGCAGCAGCTGCTGCCATCACAGATCTTCCGGGACGCCAGGCATTGGTTTCGATGACACAAGTACTGTTTGATACAATTATCATCTGTTCGATCACAGGTGTTACAATCGTAATGTCTGGCCTTTACACAGACAAATCACTCGAAGGTGCGGCATTGACAACAGCTGCCTTCGAACAATTTCTTGGCGGCGCAGGCCCGATCATTGTTGCAATTGGCTTGATTTTCTTTGCTTCTTCAACAATTATTGGCTGGTCTTATTACGGTGAAAAATGTTTCCAATACTTGTTCAAGAATCCGGCATTGCTGATTGTTTACCGTATCGCTTTCGTATTGATGGTTTTCGTTGGCGCTACAGTATCGCTTGATGTGGTTTGGACATTCTCTGATGTTATGAACGGTTTAATGGCATTCCCGAACTTAATCGGCCTTCTTGGTTTGTCTGGCGTCATTGTTTACGAAACCAAACGCATCATTGCCAAAATTAAAGAAGAGAAAGAAGCGGAACGTGCTGGGAATTGACATTACTTTTGAATAATGAAATGATAAAGCATACCCACCTGAAAGGCAGGAACTTATCATGGACTTATCAAAACCATCACCAGAAAACGTCAGCTTTATGATCGAAGAAATAAAATCGAAATTGCGAATGGTCAATGTAGATGCTATGAAAGCTGAGCATTTCAATGCTTCGCAATATGAAGACTTGCGGGAGCTTTATGAAATGGTCGCCAACCGCGATAAATTCAGTACAAGCGAAATGCAGGCCATTGCCACAGAACTTGGTTCTTTGCGTAAATAAGAAAAAAATGCCTTGAAGGAGAAAATCCTTCAAGGCATTTTTGTTTTGCTGAAATTGGACCTGTAGAACCTTGACGGCTTCCTCAGCTCTTCTTTTCATACTGAACAATGTACCATCCGCCTTCTTTTATGACGGTTTGGATGCTGAGCAGCTCGAGGCCTGCCTGTTCTCCCCATTCGGCTAGTTCTTCACGGGTCGGCAGACGGTAGAGGTTATCAAACGATGAGAAGAAGCTGTTGAAGACATTGGCGAATGGTGGGCTGTCGCTGTCACCAGCAATCGGTGTCACCACAGACAATATTCCTTCATCTTTGATCCAACTGGCCAGTTCGGTGAATAGGTCCTGGCGTTTTTCGAGGTCGATATAGTGGATGACATTATTCATCATGACCATGCCTTGTTTTTCGGCAGGTTCATACTGCCAAAGATCAGCGTTTTCAATTGAAATATTTTCGTTATCCGCGGTCAAGACTTTAGCGACTTCCGTCACCGCCGGACTGATTTCAATTCCAGTGAAATGTGTGTTTGGAAAGCGTTCAGCCAACTTTTTGATGTAGCCCCCTTCACCACAACCGATATCCAATACCGTTTTAATGTCGGTTCCTTTTAAACGTCTGGACATTTTTGGCAGCGCTAAAACTTCCAGAAGACGACTTGTCTCCGCAACTGTTGGTGCATGCTTTTCTTCATCGAAATGGAGGCGTTCCTGCTTGCGCATCATATCGGGGTAATTTAATAATGTGGGGATGTGCAATTCCATCATTTCCTTCAGTAGCACTCCCGAAGAGTTATTGCCTTTAGGTTTCGGCAGTTTCCAGGCATTCCAGGTTTTGTAGCGATTTCTTCCTGCTTCTTTCAAATGACCGATCGATACCCCGACGCTGACCCATTGGTTTAATAAGTCTTTGTCTAACTTCAGTGCATCAGCGACATCCTCTTTACTCATCGGACGCTCGAACGCTTTAAATAAATCCAATTCATAGCCGACATATGCATGCCAGCTGTATAAAAAAGGTTCATTGCGTTTCATATACATTCTTGCTTTAAACATTTTCATGACATCAATCATTGGAGTCCCTCCGCTTTCCATGGATAATCTTCTTCCGGTGTATAATACTTTAATTCTTTTCTGTCTTTGCTCAAATCTTTCATGCGGACGGGCATGATGCCCCCTTGAATAAAGCGGTCGCGGAAGTTTTCCTTCCACATGCCAAGCCCCGAAACGTTCAGCATCTGCTTAAAATGAAGTATCGGGTCTTCCTCCATACGCTCAAATGTCCTCTGCCGGATATAACTCACCGGTTTGTATGGGAATGAGTAAGCCAGTGCGGCTAAATGGCTAAGCTGGATGACATGGTCTGCCCGTTTGTAGCGAACTGTTTCATACCAGTTCAAGTTATTTGAATCCAGCTTTCCCTGCTCGAACATGTCCGC
>JASLAI010000107.1 GCA_030147225.1 Planococcus sp. (in: firmicutes)
TAGATGTTTTCGGTAAGGAAGCTGCTCCTTATGCACTCGAAAATGCAGCTTTTGTCCACGGCTATGTTCAGCAGCTGATTCATCTATGGCGCCTTCTTTCCACAGAGGAAGTTCCAGCAGATAAACTTGCTTCTTTCGTCATCCGACGTTTGCAAGCGACTATTGCTCTTCAGATAGCAGCGAAAGATACCTTTATCGGCAATATGAAATTACCCCTTACCACTTCAGCTGATAGCATCAGCATGGAAGACTTGTCTCCTATGCTCGAAATGTATGCGATGAAACTAAAAAACCAGAAAAATACGCAACAGCTGGTTCACTTTCTTTCAGCAGAGCTGGCAGCAGAATCTCCAAGAAAAGCTTTAATTGAAAGCGTCTTAACTACTTTAGCAAACGATAACCGGATCGAATCCGAACTTTCCATCATGATCGAACAGGTCTGGAAGCACCTAGGCGATCTCATATAAAAAAGAGCGAAGCCTTGGCGGCTTCGCTCTTTTTTATGGTTTGCGCCGTCCTTTGACAGCTTGCTCAAATGCGTAGGCATATTCTATTAAAGCTGGTTCACTAAATGCTTGTCCTGCAAACGTAATGCCGAAAGGCTCTCCCGATTTGCTGTAGCCAAATGGTACCGTAATCGAAGGAAAACCAGCTGCTGCGCCAATATTGCAGCCGAAATCTTGCGGCAGAACGAGCGCATCCACACCGACATCGTCCAGCACTTGCTTCATGCCGCGTTCGGCTGCCAAAAAGCGGTTGCGCTCCAGCGCTTCCACGTACTCACGGTCTGTCAGCATACCACTCATTTCATTGGCTTGTTCGAGCAAGTTCTGGCCGAATTTCAGCATTTTTTCTGCGTGCTCGTTATTAAAGGCAATGATGTCGTCCATTGACCGAATGCGATGATCCGGGTTCGACTTTGCCAAGTAGGCGTTAAGATTTGCTTTGAACTCATGCAGCAGTACGGCAAATCCTAAATCCTCCTGATTTACTTTCAAATCGACTTCGTCGATAATCTCTGCACCGCATTTTCGCAATGCATCCAGCGCTTGCTCGAACAGGAATGCCTGCTCATCTTTTATCTCTTTGAACAGCTCTCTGGCCACGCCCAATTTAACGCCTTGAAGCCCATTCTCTTTAAGATGGCGCTTCCAGTCATAATCCTCAAATTGTTCAGCTAAAACTGTACTGATATCTTCTGGATCTACGCCGATAATCGATTCAAAAAGCGCCACAGCATCAGCGACGGTTCGTGCTAAAGGACCGGGGACATCCTGAGTATGCGATAACGGAATAATGCCCGTCCGGCTGGTCAATCCAACAGTCGGCTTGATACCGACTAAACTGTTTTGCGCTGCCGGATTGATGATGGACCCTGAAGTCTCTGTTCCCATCGCCCCTGCCGCCAGATTGGAAGCAACAGCTGCAGCCGAGCCTGAGCTCGAACCTCCTGCATCAAAGTTTCCATAGGGATTTTTTACTTGTCCCCCTCTCGAACTATAGCCATTAGTCATTTTATCTGACATAAAATTTGCCCATTCCGTCATATTGGTTTTGCCAAGAATCACTGCACCTGCCTGGCGCAATTTTTCCACCACTTTGGCATCTTGCAGCGCGTAATGATCCTTCATTGCTAGAGACCCAGCACTGGTATGCATCTTATCTCCCGTGTCCATATTATCTTTGATGAGTATTGGAATGCCGTGCAGAGCTGAACGCGGCCCTTTTTGGCGGCGTTCAAAATCAAGCGTTTGAGCAGTCAATAGAGCATCCGGATTCATCTCGAGGACAGCACAGGTATTTTTGTCGCGTACTGAAATATTTTCTTTATACATTAAAATAAGTTCTTCGGAAGTCAACTGTCCAGCTTCCATAGCTTCCTGCATTTCAGCAATTGTCATTTCATCGAGCCGTTCCCGGCGGTACTTTTCCAATTTTTTATTGTGCATGGATTTTCCTCCCCTTCGATGTATGCCATTGAAAAAAGCCGGAATCAGCCGGCTTGGTCAGTTTCTGTATAGGTTTTCATTAACTCATAAAGTGACGTTTCATATAGTTGGCGCCCATTGATTTTAAAGACATTCTGTTCCACCAAACCCTGAATGATTGTCTCACGCTTATCAGTGAATTTAGACTCGGGTATCTGTTCCATTTTCATCGTTCTCTCCCTCATGAAGTATTCCCTTGTCTTTACCCTTCTGACTATCCACTTAAAACCTGTAACTGATTAAAATGTCACTTATTGTATGGAATAAAAAAAGAACCTGATCCGCAATTCCGCTGATCAGGTTCTTTTATTTCAGTCTGCCAATTCCAGCCAGGCCACTGCTTCACAATGCGTGGACTGAGGGAACATGTCGACAGGCTGCACTTCTTTGGTACGGTAGCCCCCATCTTCCAATATACGCAAATCACGTGCCAGTGTCGCCGGGTTGCAGGACACGTAGACTACACGTGCCGGCCGCTGCTTGAGGATAGTTCCAAGCAACTGCTCATCACAGCCTTTTCGTGGTGGGTCAACAACCAATACCTCTGCCTTTTTGCCCTCTTTATACCAGCGTGGAATCACCTGTTCCGCAGGGCCAGCTTCAAACAATGTATTCGATAAGCCGTTCAATTCCGCATTGCGTTTTGCATCTTCAATCGCCTGCGGTACAATTTCAACACCCATAACGAATTTGGCCTGTTGAGCAAGAAACAAGGAAATCGTTCCGATCCCGCAATAGGCATCAATTACGGTTTCATTGCCTGTCAATTGAGCATATTCAAGTGCTTGGCCATATAAAACTTCTGTCTGCTCAGGATTAATCTGATAAAAAGAGCGTGCTGATATTTCAAAACGGACATCGCCGATTCGGTCTTCTATCACGTCTTTACCCCAAAGCGTCATGGTC
>JASLAI010000128.1 GCA_030147225.1 Planococcus sp. (in: firmicutes)
CCAGTTTTTTTCATCTCTACACCTCCATTGCTTAGTAGACGTTCACAGCTTTGGATAATTACAGGGCCACTCCGTAAAACTATTGCCCTTATAGATTCTCTTTTGACGCAAAAAAAATACTGTCTGCCTCCATATTACTCATTTTTACAATGAATGTTATCAAGTACTGCTGTTTCCCTGCAATGTGTTATTATTAATCCTGTTCGTTAAAAGAGGTTCGCAAACTCCCTCTCTAAAAAACTAAGGAGTGTTACAGATGAAAAACGAAAAAGCGGTCGTCGTATTCAGCGGCGGCCAGGACAGCACCACCTGCCTTTTTTGGGCAATCAAAAACTTTAAGGAAGTTGCTACGGTAACTTTCGATTACGGCCAGCGCCATTCGGCTGAAATCGAATGTGCCCGAAAAATCGCCGATGAACTTGGTGTTTCTTTTAAAGTACTGGATATGACGCTGATCAACCAATTATCCGCAAATGCATTGACGCGGGATGATATTGAAGTGACGGCAGAAGAGGGTTCTCTTCCTTCCACTTTTGTGCCAGGCAGAAACCATTTATTTTTATCTTTTGCGGCAGTCTATGCCGACGCCATCGGTTCACGGCATTTGATCACCGGCGTCAGCCAAACTGATTTCAGCGGTTATCCTGATTGCCGGGATACCTTTATTCGCTCACTGAACGTTACATTGAATTTAGCGATGGATAAGCAATTCATTATCCATACTCCTTTAATGTGGCTGGATAAAGCTGATGTTTGGGAACTTTCCGATGCATTGGGCGCCTTGGATTTCGTACAGGAAAAAACATTGACTTGCTATAACGGCATACCGAGCACCGGATGCGGCGAATGTCCGGCTTGCCAGTTGCGCAATGAAGGTCTCGACCGCTATAAAGCAAGAAAACTGGCGGGTGTTATAGAATGATGCAGCAATTTTATCCAACGGTCGCCCATGACTTTCAATTTGAACTCAATAAGGATCTGCATTTCTCCGCTGCGCATTTTATTCCAAGCGAAGAAGCAGGCAAATGCCAGATGATGCACGGTCATACGTATCATCTCAATATTACCATCGGCGGCAATGAACTCGATGCGACGGGTTTCCTGATTGACTTTAAACTTTTGAAAGAATTGATCCATAAGAAATATGACCATAGCGTCTTGAATGATCATCCTGAATTCGCTGATAAATTTCCAACTACTGAGCTTTTGGCACAGCAGGTTTGGTTATCTATTCAGAACGTCTTGCGTACGAGAAGCAATCGGCCTGCCTGCCTGCAGGTCATCGTCCGCGAAACACCGACGAGCTATGTCGTATATCGCCCACGTAAGGAGGACTTGTCATGAGAATTCCTGTAATGGAAATCTTCGGTCCAACCATTCAGGGTGAAGGCATGGTCATGGGTCAAAAAACCATGTTCGTCCGCACCGCAGGATGCGATTATTCCTGTTCCTGGTGTGATTCTAAATTTACATGGGACGGCACTGGAAAGAGCATCTCTAAGCAACCAGCAGACATAGTTGAGGAATTGCTGCAAATCGGCGGAGAGGCATTTTCACATGTCACCATTTCAGGCGGCAACCCAGCCCTCCATAAAGGCATCGGTGAACTTGTTGATTTATGCCATCAACAAGGCTGGAAAGTTGCTGTTGAAACGCAAGCTTCCATTTGGCAGGACTGGCTGGTGGAAATCGATGACATCACTTTATCGCCAAAACCGCCAAGCTCTGGCATGAAGACAGATTTTGACAAGCTCGATTTGTATATTGAGAATCTGAAAAATGCTAATGTCAGCCTCAAAGTCGTTGTTTTTGACCGAAATGATTTTACCTACGCTGAAACGCTTCATCAGCGCTATCCGAAAGTTCCGTTCTTTTTGCAGACCGGCAATGAAGATACGGCCACCACAGATGACTCGCAGCTGGTTGCCGATTTGCTGCAAAGATACGAGCAATTAATCGATTATCATGTGCAATCTCCAATTATGAACAATGCCAAGGTATTGCCGCAATTGCATACTTTAGTATGGGGCAATAAACGCGGCGTTTGATCTATCAATCTGTTTCTAAAAACTTAAAGACCCTATCCACACTCTTAAAAAGTTTGGATAGGGTCTTTTCTAATTAAGCTTTTTTAACGAATTGCGATTTCAGTTTCATTGGACCAAATCCGTCGATTTTACAATCGATGTCGTGGTCGCCTTCCACCAGCCGGATGCTTTTCACTTTCGTCCCAATCTTTAATGTCGATGAACTGCCTTTGACTTTCAAATCCTTGATGATTGTCACTGCATCTCCATCTTCTAGCACTGTACCGTTTGCATCTTTGATGAGCTTTTCAGTCTCAGCATTCTCCGTTTCAGCAATCAGGCTCCATTCATGCGCACATTCAGGGCATACAAGCAAGTTGCTGTCTTGATAGGTATATTCTGAACTGCACTTGGGGCAATTCGGCAAATTTTCCATTCACTATTTCCTCCAGCCGCTATTTCGGAAATCCGATTATTAACGTATTTTTTTATTTTACGATCAGAACGGGACAGCGTACCTGATTGACCACTTTATGGCTGACACTGCCCAATACCATCTCAGATATTGGGTTTAATCCTCTGCTGCCGATCACCACCAAATCGAAACTTCCATCATTGGCCATTTCAATGATGACTGGTGCTGGACGGCCGTGCATAACCTCAGTCTTGTAGTAGACTGTCTCACGTTCCAGAATTTCTCTAACAGGTTGAATTTTTTTCTTTCGTGCCAATTCAAACTCAATGGGACCCCCGTCGTGGACATCTTCGTTGCTGTCTTCATTAAAATCCACAACGTAAAGTACCGTCACTTCTGCCCCTTTTATCAAGGCTGCGATATTTGCAGCCTGTTTGCCAGCCCGTATGGAATTCTCTGAACCGTCTACGGCCAATAAAATCGAACGATACATTTTATCCTCTCCTTCGACTGTTTTTTCCGAGGCTTGGCGGCACTGTCATCCATTTAAGTATATTATTCGACTTCCCTTTAAAATCTCCTCTATACAAGTTGAGAAACAGGTGAAGACAAAATCACCTGTTTCTCGTTAAAATCTTATGTCTCTTGCTTATAAGTCAAAGTTTTACCGGTAAATCCAAACAGCATAGTCAGTATCGGCGACAATAGGCAAAAGAATGCGAACGGCAGATAATCGAGCGTCGAAACGCCGATGACTCCCGTAATAAAGATTCCGCAAACACTCCAAGGAACGAGTGGATTGACTACTGTTCCGGCATCTTCCATGACACGGCTCAAGTTTTTTCCGGCAAGGCCCACTTTATCGTAAGGCTCTTTAAACGCTTGTCCCGTCAGCAAGATCGACAGGTATTGCTCGCCAATCAGAATGTTAATGCCAATTGCCGTCAAAGCAGAAGCTGCAATAACAGATGATACTTTTTTCAGCAAGCTTTCAACCGTAGACAAGAGTTTTTGAACAATTCCCAATGTGAATAACAGACCACCCATACTGAGTGCCAATAACACCAAAGCGACGGTAAACATCATGCTCTCCATTCCTCCGCGAGATAAGAGGGTATCGATTTCAGCAATGCCGGTCGTTGAAACATAACCGCTGAACAGGACCGAAAAAATCTCTGAAGCTGTAGAACTTTGATGAAAAAAAGAAACGATGATTGCAGACATCGTGCTTATAGCCAAAGCCATCAAGGCAGGTATTTTTATAAAAGTCAGCAGGATGAGGACAATCAGCGGAATAACCGTATACCAATGGATCATACCTGTAGCAGACAATCCTTCCTTGAATACCGCTATATCTTGAATACTGGTCCCTGCGGTCTCTGGAGACAATAAGATAAACAAAATCAAGGTAATCACAAAAGCAGGAATAGTCGTCCACCCCATATTGCGGATGTGCTCGAACAAATCCACACCGACAATGGTCGAAGATAAATTTGTGGTATCCGACAGAGGCGACATTTTATCACCGAAAAAGGCACCTGATACAATCGCACCGGCCGTTATGGCCATTGAAAGGTCCATTGCTGTTGCCATGCCGATAAAGGCAACGCCGATTGTTGCGACGGTTGTTAAAGAACTACCGATAGACAACCCGATCAATGATGTAACAACGAAGACGATAGCATAGAAAAATGTCATAGAAATCAATGTAAAGCCAGTAAAAATAAGCGTTGGAATAGTACCGCTGATCATCCAGCTGCTGATGAGCATACCAATGAAGAAAAAAAGGAAAACTGCACTCATTCCTGCTCCCGCACCTTCCACTAGACCTTTTTCCAAAGTCCGGTAAGACACTTTCTTTAATAAGCCGTAACCGAACAGCAACAGAATCGACAGCAGAATCGGAATATGCGGAACCGACTCGAATTTGATGATGCTCACGCTGATCACCAGAAAGATAATAGCAGTTAACAAAAGAGCTTCTAAAAACCTCGGGGTGATGACTGATTTAATATTGTGCATAATGAACTCTCCTTTTCTATATAAAAAAAGAGAAAACCCCACATCCCAATAAAGGGACGAAGGTTTTCTCCGCGTTACCACCCAATTTGATATTTTGACTGAACAAAATATCCACTTCTTTACGAACCGATCAAAACTGATGGCGTATTTCATCCGATTTGCTGCCTGAATTTACACCTGCCATCCAGTCTCTTGCTGCTGCGCACAAATCGCCTACTAAATCATCGATCGAACTATATGAAATAAATGTTAATACTATTGGTTGAACCCATTCTTTATTATTACTTCTAATCTACTTTGAATATCTTGAAAGAATGCTTATGCTTGAAACGATTTCCTCAATTCCACCTATACAGCAGTTCTTAAAAGTATATTGAAATAGATTCTACCAGTTCTCTCCTGCAAGTCAATACTTTTTAGAGAAAATTTGATTTTACGACATAGGTTTTAGTTAGTCGGTCATAGACCGACTGTTTGTTCTTCGTGAAGATGGTCATGA
>JASLAI010000187.1 GCA_030147225.1 Planococcus sp. (in: firmicutes)
AAACTGGCGGATGCTGCAATAGCGATAATGACTGCAAAGCCCATGGGATCAAGCTGCAGGTTGCTGGCCATTTCAAGGCCGATTGGAATCATCAGGACCGCTGCCGCACTGTTGGTGATCAATTCTGTAAAAACACTGGTCAGTAAATAAACTGAAATTAGAATGGCCAACAGTCCGAACGGCTGTCCGACGGCCAATAGTCCATCCGCTGCCCATTGTGCCAGACCGGTTTTGGTCATGGCTGCTCCTACGCCGAAAGCACTGGCGATCAGCAGCAGCACATGGAATTGTACATCATTTTTTGCGTCTTCCATTGAAATCGATTTGGTTACCAGCAAAATCAGCACCGCCAAAGCCATGGCTTTAAACATGCTCAACCAGCCGACAACGACCATAACGATAGCACCCAGCAACACCAGCAATGAAAACCAGCCTACGAATCGGCTTTCCTGCAGCGTTTTAGGTGTCTTCATAGAAGAAACTACATAAAAATCATTAGATTGCTGGTATTTTTCCACAAAGCCGGTACCGGCAAGCAGCAGGAGGGTATCTCCCGGCCGGAGGATGATATCGCCGACTTTGCTTTTGATCCGTTCGTTATTGCGATGGACAGCCATGACACCTGCATCGTAACGCGAGCGGAATTGAGATTGCTTGATGGTTTTGGACAACAATGATGATTCATGGGAAACAACGGCTTCGGCAAGCTGCGTGTTGCCGTTTTTCAAATCATCCAATTGCAGATCGGTGCCCGTCTTTAAGGTCAGGCCTTTTCTCTTTTGCAGATCCGCAATAGTGGAAATAAGTCCTGTAAAAATCAGGCGGTCTCCGGACTGGATAACGGTTTTGGAACTAACCGATGAAATGCGTGTCTGATCCCGGATGATTTCAATCAAGTACAGCCCTTTCAAGTCGCGCAGTTTGGCTTCTTCGACTGTTTGATTGGTATGCGGAAATGTTTCATCCACTGTCATTTCAGCGATGTACTTCCGGGAATCTTCTGCGACCTGCTTGCTGAATCCCTTGTTCTCAGGCAATAACATATTGCCGACAGTGAATAAATATATCAGACCGACAATGGTAATCGGAATTCCGACAATCGCTAATTGGAATAAGGAAAATCCGGACAGACCATAGTCAATCAGCATGCCATGTATCACTAAATTAGTGGAGGTTCCCATCAACGTGATGGTGCCTCCTAAAATCGTTACGTATGATAAAGGAATCAATACTTTAGAAGGCGCAATATTCCGTTCTTCACACCATTTCTTCAATAACGGCGTTAAGGTTACGACAATCGGCGTGTTATTCAAGAAAGCCGAAATCAGCGGAAGCGGAAGAAAAATCCGGAACAGAGAACCTTTCAAACTTTTGCCCTTGTTCAGCCAGCCAATCATCATCTGGTCGATCAAGCCATGCTTTTGCACGGTGCCGACAACAATAAACAATAGCGCAATGGTCAGCATTCCTGGATTGGAAAAGCCGCGCAATGCTTCTTCTGTCGTTAAGATTCCCGACAGCAACAAAACTACCAATGCTGAAAACACAATCATATCCGGACGGGCAATTTCGAAAAGCAAGGCACTGATCATAGCGACGATGACAATTAGCACAAAAATCATTTGGACTGACATGGGCAACCATCCTTCAATTAATTACTTGATATAGTCTCCCGCAAGCCTTTGATGAGCACATCGGCCACTTCCGGACGGGAAAATTGTTTCGGGGGCTTCTCCCCGTTGCGTAGCAATTCACGCACTTTCGTGCCGCTCAAATGGACATGATTTTCTGCCGTATGCGGGCAGGTTTTTGCTGTCGCCATGTTTTCGCATGCATTGCAATAGAATGAATGCTCAAATTTAAAGATTTGAATACCCAGTTCGTCTTCGAACTGGCTAATGAATTCCTGCGCTTCATAAGTGCCGTAGTAGTCGCCGACGCCGGCATGATCGCGCCCAACAATAAAATGTGTGCAGCCATAATTTTTTCGGACAATGGCGTGAAGTACGGCTTCTTTCGGTCCCGCATAACGCATCGCAGCAGGATAGATGGCCAGACGCGCACGATCTGCAGGGTAATAATGCTTTAGAATGACCTGGTAGCTTTCCATCCGGACAGCTGCTGAAATGTCATCAGATTTCGTTTCACCCACCAGTGGGTTCAACAGTAGCCCGTCAACCACTTCCAATGCCGCTTTTTGAATATATTCATGTGCGCGGTGTACAGGATTACGTGTTTGGAAGCCAACAATCGTTTTCCAGCCAAGTTCTTGGAACAGCTGACGCGTTTCAATGGGATCCAAATGGAACTCTTCGAATTCGCTGTGGTCTGGACGATTCAATAAAGTAATCGGCCCTGCGAGGTAAATATCTCCGCGCTCGTATAATTTTTTCACACCTGCATGTGCTTCTTCTGTCGTTCCATATATTTTTTCCGCTTCCAATTGTTTGTCGTAAGCATATTTTTCTTTCAATTCGAGCGTGCCGTAAATAACGCCATCTTCACCTTTTAATGCAATTTCATCTCCTACATGATAGCTTTCCGCTTCTTCTGCAGAGACCGACAGTGTAATCGGTACACTCCAAACCGTGCCGTTGCTAAGGCGTGATGTATGTACAACACTCTCATAATCTTTTTGTCCGAGGAACCCAGTCAGCGGGCTAAAGCCGCCGATGCCGATCAGTTCTAAATCTGAGATCGCCCAATCTGAAATGAATAAAGAAGAAAGTTTTTCTGCATTTTTTAATGCCTTTTCTCTTTCCGTACCTGTCACTTGTCTGTTTACCAAATCTCCACCATGTGCTTTACTCGTCATTTCATTACCTCCAGTTTTAGTTTTGAATCGTACCGTGTTTCCATGAACGTATTGAAACCAAACATCCAAGGCGTTCAGACAAAAAGAAAAGGACCCTCTTCGACAAGAAGAAGGTCCGTAAAAACAAAACAATCTTCTTATCTTCTAGGCTGTTGAAAGCCTATTGGAGTTAGCACCGTTTCCATAAAGGAGGGTTGCTGAGACATCAAAGGGCCAATCCCTCCGTCTCTCTTGATAAGAACGCATATTCAATTTTAATGTGAATTGTTTGAAATGTTTGATTTCATGAAGTATATAATATACTATTCCGAGTGTCAAACTATGTTTTAACTTTTTTAAAAGTTTTTTATAGAAAAGCTGTACTAGTAAAGGCTGAATGAAAACAAAATATTTTTTGTATGGCATGGAGACTTATATGCCGCATCACTTATCCTTAGACGTATCGACGCTGAGAAATCAGCATCTTTCACTTTTGGCCACGAATCCATTGAAATACCGAAATTTCTTAAAAGATTAGCAGCTATAAATTTCTGTCCAACGCAAAAAGGATTTAATTTGATAGTATTAAGAAAGTTAAGGAGGCGGAGAAGATGACAGTGATTCCCATCATGATTGATTTGGAAGGAAAAAATGTGGTGGTGGTTGGCGGCGGACGCATCGCTAAACGAAAGGTGGATGGGTTGTTGGCCAGCGGTGCGGTGCTGACGG
>JASLAI010000237.1 GCA_030147225.1 Planococcus sp. (in: firmicutes)
GAACTGGAATTGACAATGGATGACAATAAGCAAATCGTCATTAACAAAAAAGAAGCGTAAGCCGAAATTCGGCTTACGCTTCTTTTTTATTAATGCTTTTCAGCAGCTGGACGATCAGGAATGATCGCTGACATGGCAAAGATCAGAATTGAAACCCCAATAGAAATGTAAACGCCGATCATGAAGTCGAAAGGCACGTTTTGAACTGCACTTACCACGTAGTTAACCAATGTAATCAATAAGAATGACCATAAAAATGTTCCAATATATTGCATCTAGTTTCACCTCTACATAGAATATCTAGATTAATCATAGCATAAGCCTTAACAGACAGAAAGAAAGATTCCAGATAATGAAGATTTTTTGTCGTAAATATGTCAGTTAGTTGAAATTAGCCAGTAGATGCCGTATTATTAATACCAGGTACTAATATATGATGACAATTGAAATGAGGGATATACAATGAATGCTGGAATAATCGGGATGGGCAGATGCCTACCTGAAGATAGGTTAACGAACTTTCAATTAGAGCAGCGCATGGATACGAGTGATGAATGGATCCGAACGATGACAGGCATCGAGGAGCGCCGGATTGCAAAAGACGACCAGGACACTTCGGACATGGCACGCGAAGCTGCACAAAAAGCGATTGAAGACGCCGGCATAGATCCCGCCGAAATTGGCTTGATCTTAGTGGCGACAGTTACACCTGACCAGCCTTTTCCATCAATGGCATGTGTGATTCAGCAGGAAATTGGCGCTGTTAATGCTGCAGCCATGGATATTTCAGCTGCATGTGCAGGGTTCATGTACGGAGTTATTACTGCAAAACAATTCATCGATTCTGATGTTTATAAATATGTGCTAGTTGTGGGAGTTGAGAAACTTTCAAAAATCACCAATTGGGAAGACCGCAACACCGCTGTTCTTTTCGGTGATGGTGCCGGAGCTGCAGTGATCGGTAAAGTGTCAGAAGGAAGAGGGATTCTTTCCTTTGAACTTGGCGCTGACGGAACTGGAGGCAAACACCTATATCAGGACGAGAAAGATCATCTGCAGATGAACGGCAGAGAAGTATTCAAGTTTGCCGTCCGCCAAATGGGTGAATCAGCCATTAATGTAATAGAAAAAGCGGGATTGCAGAAAGAAGATGTTGATTTTTTGATTCCGCATCAAGCAAATATCCGTATTATGGAAGCGTCCAGAGAACGATTAGATCTTCCAATAGAAAAAATGTCGAAAACAATTCAAAAATACGGCAATACATCAGCGGCATCGATTCCAATTTCTCTTGTTGAAGACATTGAGGAAGGCCGAATTAATGACGATGATACCATTGTCATGGTCGGTTTTGGCGGCGGCTTGACATGGGGCGCAATTGCTATGAAGTGGGGCAAATAATCAGGTATGCGAAAGGAAGAAGATAGAATGGAAAATCGCCGTGTAGTTATTACAGGAATAGGTGCAGTAACACCTTTAGGCAATAATATCGAAACAACATGGGAAGCTATCAAAAGCGGCAAGTCCGGAGTCGGTCCTTTAACCAGATTGGATGCAGATCTATATTCAGCCAAAGTTGCTGCAGAAGTAAATGATTTTTCGATTGAAGACTACGTTGAAAAGAAAGATGCACGAAAAATGGATCGCTTTACGCATTACGCATTGGCAGCATCCATTATGGCAATGAAAGATGCTGATATCGAGCTTGACGACAAGACTGCGTTGCGTACGGGCGTATGGATCGGTTCGGGCATCGGGGGCATGGAGACGATCGAAAGCCAGATGAATGTGTTGAATACAAGAGGTGTTCGCCGTATCAGCCCCTTCTTAATTCCGATGATTATTCCGGATATGGCATCGGGACAAGTATCAATTTACTTTGGTGCTAAAGCTATAAACTCTTGTTCTGTAACTGCCTGTGCTTCAGGCACGAACTCGATTGGCGATGCTTTCAAAGTCATACAGCGTGGAGATGCTGACGTCATGATTTCAGGCGGAGCGGAAGCGCCAATCACTCAGTTATCCGTAGCTGGGTTTACAGCCAATACCGCATTGACAACAAATACGGATGCGGCTACAGCTTCGCGTCCTTTTGACAAAAACCGTGATGGTTTTGTCATCGGTGAAGGAGCAGGAATCGTTATCCTTGAAGAGTATGAGCACGCCAAAGCACGCGGTGCTAAAATCTATGCAGAAGTTGTCGGTTACGGTTCTACTGGAGATGCCCATCATATTACAGCTCCAGCAGAAGGTGGAGAAGGTGCAGCCCGTGCAATGGCGCAAGCTTTAAAAGACGCTGGTGTAGAAACGACAGAAGTTGGCTATATCAATGCCCATGGAACAAGCACACCATATAACGACCTTTACGAGACGATGGCTGTGAAAACCGTATTCGGTGAGCATGCCTATAAATTAGGGATGAGTTCGACCAAATCGATGACAGGCCATTTGCTTGGAGCTGCCGGTGGAGTTGAAGCAATCTTTACAGCTTTGGCTTTACAGGAAGGAATTATGCCTCCAACAACAAATTATGAAACACCCGACGAAGAATGCGATTTGGATTATGTTCCAAATGAAGCAAGAAAAGCAGACCTGAAATTTGCGATGAGCAATTCACTTGGGTTCGGCGGGCATAACGCATCGCTTGTCTTTAAAAAAATATAATCATTTTTATAATAAGCCATCTGCGGTTAAACGACGCAGATGGCTATTTTATTTGTTAGAGATAAATATAAGGAAGTAAATCCAGATTTTTATAAAAATTGAAAATTTTTTCCGATTTTTTGTTTATCTTATGGTATTCTAGCTACACAGAGCAATAGTGTTTAATTATTTGGATTTACAATACAAGTTATATGAATAGTATTTACTAATGATTTTTTTT
>JASLAI010000282.1 GCA_030147225.1 Planococcus sp. (in: firmicutes)
AATTGATGGTTCCCAATAAAAGCCCTACCAGAACCAATGCAATCGTGTCAGGCTGATTGATTTTTCTCGCTATCCCGACTACGGTTATCGCAATGGCCAATAAAACCAGGATTTGGATGAATACTTCATCGAATTCATGCATAGACCACGGTCCTTTCTGTTTGATTGCTTATTTTACCCCGTTCTAACGGACAGGGAGACTCCGACTTCTGCAAGTGGGAGACCCACTGGACGTTAAAGTCCGATTGCAGTTTTTCTTTATCTATATCTCCTATCAACCTTCACTAAACTTATTCCGCTAAAAGTCTTGGTCTCGACTTAAGGAAATCACATAAAAAACGGTCTCCAATTAAGGAGACCGTCTATATCATTATTTTCTTCGACTGAAAACCAGTTCTTCCATCAGTCTGCCCACCAAGATCGTTTACCTCGTATAAATCGTTACAAAAGAAGGGCGCGGGAAAATATTTGGGCGTTTATCGATCCCTTCCTCCGTACCGCGCTTCGCGTGGGCATGGCCATAAGCCTGAGATTCCTGCCAATCTTTGAATGATTGCTCGTCTTGCCATAGCGTCAGGATGGTATAAGTATCCGAATTTAACGGACGCAACACGCGGATCGCAGCAAAGCCCGGTTCTTTCTCAACCATACCCGCTCTGTTCTGAAAGCGCGACTCGAAAAGCTCGCGTCCTTCTTCCGTCACCGGAATGTTATTGAATACCGCGTAGTAACCATCGTTGATGTCACCTACAGCATTCAGCACCTTATAAGCTTCTGCACCTTGCAACCCAGGTCCGCCTTCCGCTTCGTAGAGCAATACTGCCTCTTCGTCATTCACTAAATAAATCAGTCGCGCATTTGCCAAATTCGCCATCAGCATCATTGCCTGGTCGCGGTGGCCTGTCCATTTATACAATTCCATTGCCAGCACCTCTTCCCACTATTTCTACCCTTTTATCTTATCGTTTCCTATGAAAAGAATCTATTCAGACCATTCTTCGTAAAACGCAAAAACCGATCTGAAAATTTCTCAGACCGGTTTTTCATTAACAATATTCTTAAAAGCAGAGATCAGCTCTTCAGGCGCTTGCGCTTTTCTTCATTGTCCAGACTCCGGCAGCCAGCCCCTCGAGTCGCTTCAGCCTTTCCAGCAATGGCACAGAACGCCATTACCGGTAAGGATTCCAGCGCTTGTGAGGACTAGACGGCTGCCTCCGCTTTTCTTACTTCACCCATCCCAGAATCATTTCGCGGATCAGCTTGCTGGCTGTGTTCGCGGTTTGGTCGGAATGGTCGTAGACAGGCGCAAGTTCCACGAGGTCAAAGCCGACGACGTTGACGCCTGATGCTGCGATGGCATGGATGGATGCCAGCAATTCGCGGGATGTGATGCCGCCTGCGTCGACGGTTCCTGTGCCCGGTGCGTGTGCAGGGTCCAACACGTCCATGTCAATCGTCACGTAAACATTGCGACCTTCGAGTGTCGGCAATACTTCTTTTAAAGGCTCCAGCACTTCAAACTTCGAAATGTGCATCCCTTGTTCTTTTGCCCATTCAAATTCTTCTTTCATGCCTGAACGGATGCCGAATGAATAGACATTCTTTGGTCCGATCTGGTCGGCAATCTTACGGATTGGTGTCGAGTGAGAATACTCCTCGCCTTCGTAGTTTTCACGAAGATCCGTATGTGCATCAAAATGGATGATCGCCAAATCGTCATATTTGCTGGCGACCGCTTTCATGACCGGCAAGGAAACCAAATGTTCGCCGCCCATACCCATCGGAATTTTGTTATCAGCTAAAAGCGTGTGGACGTAAGTTTCAATTTCAATGAGGCTTTTTTCCGGATTGCCGAATGGCAATGGAATGTCGCCTGCATCAAAAAACTTCACGTCTTCAAGCTCGCGGTCAAGATACGGACTGTATTCTTCAAGCCCGATGGAAACTTCACGGATTTTATTCGGGCCGAAACGGGATCCAGGACGGTAGCTGACTGTCCAGTCCATCGGCATGCCGTAAAGAACGGCTTTTGACTCTTCGTAATTTGGATGGCTTTTGATGAATACTTTTCCTGAATAGGTCTCGTCAAATCTCATCGTTTACTCTCCTGTCAGGTCTTTTACGAATTTCGGCAATACAAAAGCAGCGTTATGCAGCTCAGGGGTGTAGTATTTCGTATCAATTTCATGGAAACGCTCAGCCGGCACTTCCAGCGGATTGTATTTTTTTGAGCCGATGGTGAATGCCCATAGGCCGCTTGGATAAGTAGGGATATTCGCCAAGTACAAGTTCGTAATCGGGAAGATTTCCTTCACATCGCTTTGTACTTGCTTGATCAAATCCGCTTTAAACCATGGGTTGTCGGATTGAGCAACAAAGATGCCGTCTTCTTTCAAAGCTTTTGAAATGCCTGCATAGAAACCTTTTGAGAACAAGTTTACTGCCGGTCCGACCGGTTCAGTGGAATCCACCATAATGACATCAAATTCGTTGTCAGATTCTGCGATGTGCATGAACCCGTCGCCGACAATCACTTCTACACGCGAATCTTCCAAACCTGATGCAATAGACGGCAGGAATTTTTTCGAGTACTCGATCACTTTGCCATCAATATCGACAAGCGTCGCTTTCTTTACAGAAGGGTGTTTCAGGATCTCACGGATGACGCCGCCGTCGCCGCCGCCGACAACCAGTACGTTTTCCGGATTCGGGTGCGTGAACAATGGAACGTGAGCGACCATTTCATGATAGACAAACTCGTCTTTTTCTGAAGTCATGACCATGCCGTCCAAGAACAGCATATTGCCCCATTCTGCTGTTTCTGCCATTTCAAGGTATTGAAATTCCGTTTGTTCCGTATGAAGCGTCTTGTTGATCCTCATCGTAATTCCGAAATTCTCTGTCTGCTTTTCTGTATACCAAAATCCTGCCATCTATAATCAAACTCCTTTTTCATTCTGAATAAAATCCACTTAAAAAAGTATAAGTGTTTTCCATGAAAGTGCAATATTTTTTTCATACTCCCCTTTACCCCGCAAACCTGCAGCTACACATAATATAAAAAGGTTTTCTGCGCAGGGAAACATTTCCCTGCGCAGAAAACCTTTTTAAAGCCTGATGGAGCGGAGAAAGAGACATGAGGCATTGGGCTTGGGTTTGATCGCAATGGCTCACGGCACTTGCTCGCTGTCAGGTGTCCTAGCTTTCTATTGAAAAGCTGTAGTTCTAGTGTACTGCCTTTTATAGACAACTTCAACCATCCGTTGGGAGCAAATTG
>JASLAI010000286.1 GCA_030147225.1 Planococcus sp. (in: firmicutes)
TGTCAATGCGCGATCATTGTCGCCCCCTACCATTGTTTTGCCGATTTCGGAGGGACTAGGGTGAGAATAGCGTGTTCCACTCCTATTTCCTACAACAATAAATTCCGCACCTACTTGTTTTCTCATATATTCAGCTAAAGGCTGTATTGTATCTTCCGGATTTTCATCGTCCATTGCCTCAACAATGCTTGGCATCACGGAAATGCCTATTGCGGTTTCCAACGCACGGGTGCCGACATTCTCTTTGGTATCGCCAACTTCGTTATAGATGACAATTCCCCCAAAAACAATCGTCACGAATAAAATCAATGACATGCTCAATAAAATAATTTTTGCTTGAAGTGATAAATTTCGCATAATGAATACTCCTAAAAGTACTGAATTTTTAATATTTGTAGTCTATCACATTTCTTGTAAAGAAAAAGTCTAATTTTAAAACAGCTCAAATAAAAACCTTCATCCCAGAATAACTGGATGAAGGCGGTTCGAGACATTTAGTTTCCTTTTCGAATATCAGCTTGTAGTTCAATTTCTACATTGCCTTTAATAGCACGCGTGATCATGCAGGAGCTTTCAGCTTTTTCCGCAAGTTTTTGTGCCAGTGCCATTTCCTTATCGGAAGCATCGGCTTTCAGAACCACTTGGGGTTTATGGATAATGCGTTTGTAAGTAATCACGCCTTTTTCCACTTCGACAATCCCTTCCGACTCCATCGTTAAGGACTGCTTTTCCAATTTACTGCGTTCCATCATTGCAGCAAGTGTGATGATATAGCAGGTAGCGGCTGCACCCAGCAGCATTTCATCTGGATTTGTACCAATTCCCGGTCCATCCATTTCCGGTGGAATCGAAATGCGTGTCTTTAAATTGCCAACCTCGATATCTCCAACATCATTGCGGAGGCCAGGCCAATCCGCCTTTAAATGAAAACTGTGCAAAGCCATACATGCACGCTCCTTTGATTTTTATTTTGTCATCATATCATCAAGCCTTGGCATCGCCGTTAAAGCGCCGGCTTTGGTTGCACAAAGTGCCCCCAGTTTATTTCCAAAAGACACACAGTCAAGGACATCACGCTGAGTTTCAGGCAAGCCTTTCAAGTAGATATGGCGGATGACTCCTGCCATAAAGGCATCCCCCGCTCCTGTAGTATCCACCGGCTGTACAGGAATGACCGGCACGTGATGCGTTTCGTTCTGATAAACCGCATGAGTGCCATTTTCTCCATCCGTCACAAATACCAGTGGAATATTGAACTGAGAAAATCGAGTGATTCCTTCTGCCAACGACTCCGTCTCCATTAAAAAGGCAAGTTCTGCTGTGGTCAATTTGACGAAATCCACAGATGGCAGAAAATCGAGTACGGTTTTACGGCAAAGTTCCTCACTCTCCCAGCGCAACGGTCGTATATTGACATCGTATGAACAAAGGACGCCATGTTCTTTTGACAGTTCCAAAGCTTTTCGTGTTGTCTCTCTCGCCTCTGGATGGAAAAGAGTACCCGAACAGAAATGAAAAATACTGGCATGCTCAAAAGATGCCGGTTTCAGTTCGTGGCCTTTTACTTGAAGGTCGGGTGTCTCATTCACATAGTCTGCAAATATGCGGTCGAAATCAGGAGTCAAATGAATATAAACTCCGCTTACCCGTTTTTCGGGCACTACGACGGCATGCGTTAAATCGACACCTTCTTTCAGCAATTCATTGCGTACGAAAGTAGAGGTCTCATCATCTCCAGTAATTGTGATAAAACCTGATGGCAAGCCGAGACGGCTGACTCCTGCGGCAACATTGACCGTAGCGCCTCCCAAGTGGCGGTTGAAGAGATCATTCGTCGTATTTGCTGCTATATAATCCACAAACGCGTCTCCATACGTCAGGACGTGTTTTGTATTTTCCATGTCTTGGCCTCCTTCGTGTTAAAGAGCTTTTTCATTGATATACTATTATTTCAGTCAAAGCAGACTTAATGCAAGCAAAAGGAGTAGATCGCAATGAATATCATCATCAGACAAGCGAGACCTGAAGACGCAGAAAAGGCAGCACCGCTCATCATTCATGCAATCGGTGAGATCGCTAACCATATGACGGCGCAAAAAGAACCAGCAGCTGTACAGGAAAAAGTAGAGGATATGATTCGAGGTGAACATACTCGCCATAGCCACCGTTATACCTATATAGCTGCAGTAGACGGTGACACCGCCGGAGTTCTGGTGCTTTATCACGGCAATCAAGCCGAAGCCCTCGACCGCTATTTGATTGAACAGCTGAAAAAACAGGGACATGAGCGGAGCATTGAACCGGAAGCTCATATCGATGAATGGTATATCGACACCGTTTCCGTTGATCCAGCTTATCAGGGACAAGGGATCGGTTCGAAACTATTTGCGTTTGCGGAAGAGCTCGCGGCTTCTCAAGGAGGCGGCAAACTCTCACTAAACGTTGACGTTGATAAAGATGGAGCCATCCGTCTTTACAAACGCCTCGGCTTTTCCGTTTCCGAGCCTTGGACCATTATCGGTGAGCCTTTCCACCATATGGTCAAAGTCATTTCTTGAAACGGCGTTTATAAAACTTATTGAAACGAGTAGAAGCCGCCCCAGAGTTTTTCTGGGGCGGCTTTCTGCTTGAAAATTTATTCAGCCATCCATTCCGGCTTGCCGAAACCTTCAAATTCTTCATCAATTACCGCTTTAAATTCATCTGATTCTACAACTTCTACTAAATCCTGCGCCAACTCGCTATCTTCATTGTCAGCAGTAACTGCTACTACATTGCGGTATTGATCGGGCATATTTTCCAGAACCAGTGCATCCAAAAGATCCATTTCTGCCGCCAATGCGAAGTTCCCGGGCACAGCTGCTAAATCAGAACCATCAACTGCACGCGGCAGCTGCCCTGCTTCAATCGGCTGGAACACCAGATTTTTCGTATTCGTGACAACGTCTCGTTCTGAAGCCTGCAGAACATCCGCTTCAGGATCTAACTCAACCAACCCTTCATCCTCCAGCATCAATAAAGCACGTGCTCCGTTTACC
>JASLAI010000305.1 GCA_030147225.1 Planococcus sp. (in: firmicutes)
CTCACAACTCGAGCGCCAGAACGATTATGCGGAAGGCTTCCTGAAAGAACAGGATTTTGGTCCGGACGATGTGGTCTTTGTTATCTCCACATCCGGCCGCAACCCGGTACCGGTAGACGTTGCACTCGCCGCACGTGAAAAAGGAGCGTTCGTCATTGGCCTCACATCGCTCGAGTATTCCCAAAGTCAGTCTTCGCGCCACAAAACCGGGCAACACCTGTTCAATTCGGTGGATCTGGTCATCGACAACCACTCGGTTCCAGGTGATGCGATTCTTACTTATGAAGGAGTAGACGAACCGTTCGGCCCGACCTCAACCGTTGTTGGGGCAACGATCCTGAATGCGATTTTTGCAGAAGCCATTAAAGAAATGGCCGACGCAGGCTTTGAACCGCCGATCTTCCTGAGCGGCAATATCGACGGAGCAGACGCACACAATACGCAGCTGATCGACAAATACAGCAGTCGGATTGCATTGCTGTCTTAACTGTCTTTAGCGCACGGCAGAGTCTTTCTGCCGTGCTTTTTTTGTGCAATTTGGGTTGAACGTGCATAAATTTATTGGAGCGTGCGTATTTTTCGATAAGCGTGCATATTTTTCAACAAGCGTGCATAAATTAGAATAAGCGTGCAAAAGTGAAAAAAATCTTCCCCAGTACGTCTAAACTTCTGCAAATCTCCAAAAAAAAGCCAGCCACAGCAAAAACCGTGACTGGTTCAATAACTATTTCTTATACAACACCGATTAAAATCGAAATGCCAAGCAAGACAATACTGAATCCCCACATGATCAATAGGGAGTAGCGGATGTGGCGGCCCATCTCAAGTCCGGCAAGACCGAGTGCCAGCCAAAGCGCTGGTGAAAACGGACTGACGAATGTGCCGATGATGTTGCCGATGATCATGGCGTATGCAGCAGAAAGCGATGATACGCCGAATTGGGTAACTACCTGTTCAACGATCGGCAGCAGCGCGAAATAGTAAGCGTCGGTGCTGAGCAATAAATCGAACGGTACGCCGAAAAATCCGATGATAATGTGAAGATAAGGAATGACGAAAGCTGGCAGGATTTTTACCAGATCATTGGCGATCGATTCCAGCATCAACGTACCATTCAGAATTCCAAGAAACGATCCGGCTGCCAAAATAATGGAAGCCATCAATAACGCATTTGGGGCATGATCTTTGATTCGGTCCATCTGATCTTTCATGTTCGGGTAATTAAGCGGCAATGCCAGACTGACGCCGATCATGAAGACAAAGCCAGCAGGAATGACGCCCCATACAAGCACACCGATAACGGCCAGTGCCAGAAGGGTATTGGCCCATAATAGTTTCGGACGTCGCAGGGATGCGGCTTTTAGAGACGCCTCGTCCTGTGCATCCTCGACAACAGGATTGGCCTCTTCGTAAATTTCTTCATTGAAGTTTCCACGTTTAGCGATCAGGCGTTTTTCACGGATGGCCAATAATACCGCAAGTCCAATCAGCAGAACCAATCCAATCACCTGGATTTTGATCAGTGGACGCCACAGTTCTGTGACATCGATACCAAGAACAGCTGCGGTGCGGCCCAGAGGACCTCCCCATGGCATCATATTCATGAGGCTGGCGGACATCCCGACCAGCAGAAGCAATAAGTAAGGGTTCATTTTCAAACGCTTATAAAGCGGCAGTAGAGCAGGGATGCTGATCAAAAAAGTGGAAGCGCCTGAACCGTCAAGCTGTGCAACAGCTGCAATCAGTACAGTTCCGATTGCTACAGCAATGATGTTTCCGCGGGATACCGCTATCATTTTATTGATCAATGGATCGAATAGGCCCACGTCCTGCATGATGCCGAAAAATAGGATGGCAAAGATGAACATGATAACGACGCTCATTACAGAGTCGATGCCGCTATTGAAGAACTCACCGATTTCAGCAAAGTTGAATCCTGCTGCAAAAGCAGAAACAATCGGCACGAGAACAAGTGCGACAATCGGCGTGATTTTATTGCTGATTAATAATGCGACAATGACCACAATGGTCAATAAACCAATAATACTTAACATAAGAGTTCCTCCTTGAAATAAAAGTCAATTATGAAGGAAGAATTGTAAACGCATACAAAATCGTATTCATTATAAAATCCCTCTGCTTCTAAGTTATAGCTCTAAACTTAGCACAGAAGGATTTGAAAAATAAGATTATTCTATTAAGTGAACTAAAGAGCGTTTAGGTGGTTTTGTTCATTTTGTCCACGGAACGTAGCGCCTTTCGGGACGGCCGATTTCACCGTAATTTAATTGGGCTTTCGCTTCACCGATGGATACGAGATGTTCCAAATAGCGGCGGGCAGTCGAGCGGCTGACGCCAACCGATTTGCCGGTTTCCATGGCGTTGATGCCAACCGGAGCAGAAGATTGCAGAATTTCCATTACGCCGACCAAAGTCAGCTGGTCGATTCCTTTAGGCAGTTCACCATCCCTCGAAGCCGCAGAAATGGCAATGGATTCAATGCCGATCAGCCGGTCGATGTCTGTCTGTTCCAGCTCCTGCTGGGAAGTGAGAAGAGCTTTTTGTTCACGGAATCGCAGTAAAGTCTGTTCAAAGCGGGGGAAATCCACCGGTTTGACGAGGTAATCAAAAATGCCGCAGCGCAGTGCTTCTTCAATTGTTGCTGATTCTTTCGCCGCCGACAGCATGACGATATCCAAGTGATAGAAACGGCTGCGAATTTCGTGCAATAGCTCAAGTCCCTTGCGGTCAGGAATAAAAACGTCCAATAAAATCAGATCTGGCAGCTGTCGACAACTTTGCAGGAAATCGATCGCTTCATCACCGGTCTTTGCAACGCCGTCTACTATGCAGCCATCCACTTGTTCCACCAGCTGATGGTTGATTTCGGCAACCCGAAAATCATCTTCTATAATCAATACATGAAGTTCTTGTTTCATATGCCTATCTCCTTTTTGGGTAATGAAACGACAAAGCAGGCTCCGCCGAGTTCGCTTTCCTCAGCAAGCAATTCGCCGCCGGCCAAGTCGATAAGCTGTTTGGTCGTACTCAAGCCGTAGCCGCGATCAGTACCGTCTTTTGACGAAACCCCAATATCGAACAAATGCTGTTCCTGTCCTTTTGGAATGCCAGGTCCGGAATCATCAATTTCCAACACAATGTCATCACCGACATCGGTAAAGTATAATGCAATGTGTCGATTGTCTGGCGGCAGCGCTTTTACTGCATCCAGCGCATTATCAATCAAATTGCCGATCGCCGTTACGAAGGCCCGGCTTTGCTGTTCTGACAAAGGCGATTTCAGCCGGCTGTCCGGATCAATGACCAGTTGGACCTGCTGCTCGCTTGCCTGGTTCAGTTTGCCAAGCAGAATGCCACTGATCAGCGGGTCCGTCACCTTGTCGATCACTTGCTCGATCCATTCCTGCTGAATATCATGCTCCATGCGAATAAAATCAAGGACGTCCTGTTTTTTATTCAAATGCACCAACCCTGATATGGTATACAGCTTATTTGAAAATTCATGCGTCTGTGCGCGCAGCGCATTGGCATACTGCTTTACATGTGACAGCTCTTTTGTCAGCCTGTCGATTTCGGTTTTATTGCGGAAAGTGGAAACGGCGCCAACCAGCGTATCTTCGTAATAGATCGGACCCGAGTTGACGTAAACCGCATGGCTGCCGTATAGCTGTTCCTTGTCGAAACGGCTCTTGTGCGTCTCCAGAATTTCAGGCAAATCGGA
>JASLAI010000322.1 GCA_030147225.1 Planococcus sp. (in: firmicutes)
CATTGAGTCCAAAAACATCAGTGGACAGCTCCATTTTGACGAAAAGACAGGTGAATTTTTCCGCATTAATTCCGCCGGAGAGAAAACCATCATGGAAGACCCAAGAGTCCAGTTGAACAAAAATATCCGTTTTCTGACGCAATTCTTCAAAGCGAAAAAAATCAATCTCCCAGTATCCGGCCTGATTGTCTTTACTGCCAAAGATTGCGAATTCGCATCCAAACCGCATCGCGCCTCTATTTGCAAGACCTATCAAATGATTGAATACCTCATACGGATTCTGCAAGCTTTCCCCCTGGAAGTTGAGAACGTTAAATTGGCTAAGATCAAAAAAGTGATTATGACCAATCAAGCCCCTTATAAACAATCCCCTTTATGCACCTACTACTTCATCGATCCAAAAGATTTGCGGCCTGGCGTTTATTGCCGGCACTGCAAGTCTGTATCGATGGTGCGTACTCATCACAGCTGGATCTGCAGCAAATGCAGCGCGCGTGATCCCTCCGCTCATCTTTTAGCGATCCAGGAATACTTCACCTTTGTTGAGCCGGAGATCACCAATCGAAAGCTGCGTGATTTTTGCGGATTTGAATCCAGGGCAGTTGCTACAAGATTGTTAAGCCAGTTGAATTTGAAGCGAGTTGGAAATTTAAAAACCTGCTCGTATCATTTGCTGGAATAAATCGAAAAAACCTCCACTAAAGTGTGAGGTTTTTTCTGATTTTTTATTTACTGGACGTGAACGTGCATAAGTGGCTCTGAACCGTGCATAAAATTTTATTACCGTGCATACCTTACCGCTAAACGTGCATATTTCAAATCAAACGTGCATAAACCGCATCCATCATGCGCTACGGCTACTCCACTAGCTTTACCGACCACCCATAACCCCAAAATGCCCCGCTTTTCGCAAGCGAAAAGCACTAAAATCCAAAAAGGAACCCGCATGAGCTGCGAGTCCCTTTAAAATAGTTAGTTTAGACGAACATTCCGGCAATGGCTGCGCTCAATAATGAAGCAAGCATACCTGCCGCAACGGCGCGAATGCCGAGGCGGGCGATATCCGGACGACGGTTTGGCGCCATCGCACCAAGTCCGCCAAGAAGAATTGCGAGTGAGCTCAAGTTTGCGAATCCACAAAGGGCAAAGCTGATCACCATGACTGTTTTAGGTGATAGGTTGGCAATTTCAGGAGCAAACGCTGTGTACGCAACAAATTCGTTGAGCACCAATTTTTGTCCAATAAAACTACCCGCTTGGACAGCTTCTGCCCAAGGCACACCGATCGCCCAGGCAAGCGGCGCGAAGATGACTCCCAAAATACTTTGGATGGTCAGGCCTTCAAAACCGAACCAGCCGCTGATTCCGCCAAGCACACCGTTCAATAGAGCGATCAACGCGATGAACGCAAGAAGCATCGCACCGACATTCAACGCCAATTGAAGGCCATCAGATGCTCCGCGTGCGGCTGCATCTACAACGTTGACCGAAGTCTGGTCTTTTTCCATAACGAAGTCTTTTTCTTCGACTTCTTCTGTTTCGGGCATCATCATTTTAGCCATGATCAAACCGGCTGGTGCAGCCATGAAGCTGGCAGCCAGCAAATATTCAAGAGGTACACCGAGAAGTGCATAACCCGCTAAGGTAGATCCGGCAACCGATGCAAGTCCCCCGGTCATAACTGCGAACAACTCTGATTTGGTCATCCCTGCGATGAACGGACGAACAACAAGCGGTGCTTCCGTCTGGCCAACGAAAATATTCGCTGCAGCTGAAATCGATTCCGCTTTACTGGTTCCAAGAAGCTTCGATAATGCGCCTCCCAGAAGTTTAATGATAATCTGCATAATGCCAAGATAATAAAGTACTGAAATTAAAGAAGAGAAGAAGATAATGATCGTCAATACTTGGAAAGCAAAGACGAAACCGAAACCTTGTGTATCAGCTGCCGGGCCGAATACGAAGGCGATCCCTTCACCCGCGTAGTTGATGACATTCTGCACTAGATTCGAGAGGCCCAAAAGGAGTTTTCTACCGAATTCCCATTCTAGCACCATAAATGCAAACGTAATTTGGATAGCTAATCCGCCGAGAATTGTCCGTGGCTTAATAGACTTCTTGCCGCTTGATAATAGGAAGGCGATTCCAAGAACAACGAATACGCCAAAGATGCCCCACAATAAATTCACAACTTCACCTCATCGGTATATTTTTTTATCAGAAAATTAAGCAAATACATTGTTTAACTATACTGTCGTCAGACATCTTACCAAATCTATCCGAAGAAGTAAATGGCTATCGTGTGACAAAATGAGAACGCATTCATTTGTTCACATGCCTGCTCCGTCAGGCTTGCTCATTCTTGTCATGATCCCCCTCCATTCCCGGGCTAGTCTTCCTTAAGAAGAACGATAAAATTACCCCAATAACGCTCAAAATACCGACTACCATAAATGAAATATTAACCCCTCGTATCAATCCTTGAACACCATATTGTTCAGGATCGAGCGCTGTACTGGTCATGACGGTCACCAAAAGAGCTGTCCCGATGGAACCCGACACTTGCCGCATTGTATTGCTCATGGCTGTACCATGCGGAATCAGCCGTTCCGGCAGCTGGTTAAGCCCTGCTGTCGTTACCGGCATCATCACCATAGCAACACCGAACATGCGGATTGCGTGCATAATAGTCAGGTATAGGAAAGAAGTGGTCGCTGTCAGCACTGTAAACTGGAAAGTGGATACCGTTACAATCGACAAGCCGACAATCGCGAGCCATTTGCCTCCTACTTTATCAAAAATCCTTCCCGTAATCGGATTCATTA
>JASLAI010000421.1 GCA_030147225.1 Planococcus sp. (in: firmicutes)
GTACAGGGGGAACTATTACAGGCGCTGGCCAAGTTCTAAGAGAAAAATATTCGGGTATCCATATTGTTGCGGTAGAACCTACGGACTCGCCTGTCTTATCAGGCGGCAAGCCGGGTCCGCATAAAATTCAAGGGATCGGCGCAGGGTTTGTACCTGCGGTATTAAATACTGAAATCTACGACGAGATCATTCAGGTTACCAATGATCAGTCTTACGAAACGGCGCGACAAGCAGCACGTGAAGAAGGTATTCTTGGAGGGGTGTCCTCAGGCGCTGCCATCTATGCTGCACTTCAAGTAGCTAAGCGCTTAGGCAAAGGCAAGAAAGTCCTGGCAATTATCCCGTCCAACGGAGAGCGTTACTTAAGTACGCCGCTTTACCAATTTGAAGAATCCAACTAAGAATTAACTATGAAAAATGAGTAAGCTTCATGCTTGCTCTTTTTTTGTGGAAAAAAAGAGCTTAGTTAAGGTAAGATGAAGGCGCGCTTTTATTTGCGAGGAAATATACACATATATTAAGTTTGGACGGTGGATCTTCTTGGAAATCAATTTTAAAGATAAAACGCTTGTGATGGGCATAATGAATGTGACACCGGATTCTTTCTCGGATGGAGGAAAGTATAACGAAGTTGAAAAGGCACTGGCTCATGCCCGGCAGATGATTGCCGATGGCGTAGATATCATCGACGTTGGCGGCGAGTCCACGCGCCCTGGACATGTCCAAATATCAGACAAAGAAGAAATCGAGCGGATTGTCCCTGTCATCAGAGCTATAAGACAGGAGTTTGACGTATTGATTTCAGTTGATACCTACAAGTCGAAAGTGGCGGATGCAGCTATCGCAGCAGGTGCTCATATTATCAATGATATTTGGGGAGCTAAATACGAGCCTGCGATTGCAGAAGTAGCAGCTAAGCGAAATGTACCGATCATCCTCATGCATAACCGTAACGATAGGTCATATTCGGATTTCCAAAAAAATCTTATGGATGACCTTAAAGAAAGTATCCAAATTTCGTTGGAAGCAGGTGTAGCTCCCGAAAACATCTGGCTTGATCCGGGTGTCGGGTTTGCTAAATCGGTAGCTCAAAATCTTGAAGCGATAAAATTAATTGGACAATTGACAGAATGGGGCTACCCTATTCTTTTAGGTACCTCCAGAAAGTCATTTATCGGAAAAATTGTAGGTGGCCAGGTTGATGAGCGCTTGGAAGGTTCACTTGCTACAATTTGCTACGGCGCAACACAAGGTTGTCACATTGTACGGGTTCATGATGTAAAGGAAACCGTGCGTGCAGTTCGGATGATGGATGCTCTGACAGGCAAGCGCCCATATAAGGAGGAAAGATGATGGATTTTATTCACGTGAATGATATGGAATTCTATGGTTACCATGGGGTATTTCCTGAGGAGACGAAACTAGGCCAGCGATTTCGTTTGACCGTTTCGTTGGCGGTAGACTTGCGGGAAGCTGGAAAGACGGATGCTTTGGAACATACGGTGCATTACGGAGAAGTTTATGAAGCTTGCCGATCAATTGTAGAAGGCAAACCAAAGAAGTTGGTCGAAGCGGTAGCAGAAAGCGTGGCTGAGCGCATCCTTTCTGATTTCCCTCTAGTGCAGGGTATTCGTGTACAGCTGATCAAACCGGATCCGCCAATTCCTGGTCATTACAAATCAGTAGCGATTGAACTGACGCGAGGGAATTTCGCATGAACCAAAGCTATCTGTCACTCGGCTCTAATATGGGAAATCGTTTTGAAATGTTGAGGCAATCCATCTATCTGTTGGCAGAACACCCAGCCATCACAGTGACCTGCATCTCTTCGCTTTATGAAACAGAGCCGGTGGGATATGTGGATCAGGAACCGTTCTTGAATATGGTAGTTCAGCTCGAAACTGAATTAAAGGCACTGGAGCTGCTTAATGTCTGCCAGGAAATTGAACAAATTTTAAATCGGGAACGTCTTGTTAGGTGGGGACCGCGAACGATCGATCTTGACGTTTTGCTCTATGATCAGGTAAACATAGAAACTGAGCGGCTTACTCTGCCACATCCCCGAATGTATGAACGGGCCTTTGTGTTAATTCCGCTGCTGGAAATAAAACCGGATCTTGAAATTGGCGATATTTCGGAAGCAGAGGGGGTCCGGTTATGGAAATCATATAAAGATCTTGAAGAGTTTTTACAAGACACGCATTAAGCTTACCGTAGTTAAAAATGTTAGAAGGCGTTGAAGAACGAATGTAACGTGAAGTTGTCCGCAGTGCATTTTAAATTTCAAGCAGAGGCTGCCTTAAATTTGTGGCAGCTTTTTTATGTAGTATGGTAAGAAATTGTGTACAATAGAGAAATACATGAATGAGATTGGCTTTTTATAGATAAAGGAGTGTAGGACATGTCAGAAGAATTAAATGATCAAATATTGGTGAGGCGCCAAAAAATGCAGGATTTCCGGGACAACGGAATGGATCCGTTTGGTGGGCGCTTTGAACGAACTCACCTGTCCCAGGAAATTATCGAGCAGTACGCAGAGCTTTCTAAAGAAGAACTTGAAGAAACTCCGCATGAAGTAGTAATTGCTGGAAGAGTTATGACGAAACGCGGAAAAGGTAAAGCAGGCTTTGCCCACATACAAGATCTTAAAGGCCAAATTCAAATTTATGTTCGCAAAGATGCGATTGGTGAAGAGGCATATGAATTTTATAACACAGTTGATCTTGGAGACATCTTGGGTATTAAAGGCACTGTCTTTAAAACAAACGTAGGAGAACTATCAGTTAAAGCGAAAGAAGTTGAGTTCCTTACAAAAGCATTGCGTCCTTTGCCTGAAAAATTTCATGGCCTGAAAGATGTGGAACAACGTTATCGCCAGAGGTATTTGGATTTGCTGACAAGCGAGTCGAGCAAAGAGACTTTTATTCTGCGCAGCCGCATCATTCAATCAATGCGTCGTTATTTGGACAATGCAGGGTTTTTAGAAGTGGAAACACCTATGCTTCATTCGATTGCTGGAGGAGCGGCTGCAAAACCATTTATTACACATCACAACGCATTAGATATGGAATTGTATATCCGTATTGCGATCGAACTTCACTTGAAGCGTTTGATTGTCGGCGGATTGGAAAAAGTATATGAAATTGGCCGTGTCTTCCGCAACGAAGGAATTTCAACGCGCCACAACCCTGAATTTACTATGCTTGAATTGTATGAAGCTTATGCCGATTACAATGATATTATGGCGCTAACTGAAAATCTGGTAGCCCATATTGCAGAGGAAGTTCTTGGAACGACCACTGTGCAATACGGAGAAGATAAAATTGACTTAGCTGTAGGTTGGAAACGACTACATATGGCTGATGCTGTAA
>JASLAI010000357.1 GCA_030147225.1 Planococcus sp. (in: firmicutes)
GATGGACGCGAACTGGATCGTTTGAATGAATTGTCCGGGTTGGTTACAATCGAGGACATTAGAGGCGATCTGCATATGCACACCACCTGGTCGGATGGCGCCAATTCATTAACTGAAATGATTGAGGCTTGTATAGCGAAATCTTATCAATACATGGTCATCACTGACCACTCACAATATTTGAAGGTCGCAAACGGCTTGACGACTGAGCGATTGACGGAACAGCATGCCCTGATTCGTGAAGTGAATGAACAGTATCCGGCAATTGAAGTGTTGTCAGGTACAGAAATGGATATCTTGCCTGATGCCACTCTTGATTTTGACGATGAACTATTAAAGCAGTTGGATTTTGTCATTGCCAGCATCCACTCAAGTTTCCAGCAGCCGCAGGAACAGATCATGGAGCGTATATTGACAGCTATGAAAAACCCCCATGTACACATGATTGCGCATCCAACGGGCAGAATTGTCGGCCAGCGTGACGGCTACGATCCGGATGTCGAGCAGATTTTAGATTGGGCAAAAGAATACGGCAAAATCGTTGAATTGAACGCCAGCCCTTATCGATTGGATCTGGCTGTCCCGTATTTAGTGATGGCACAGGAAAGAGGTGTGCCTGTCGCCATCAATACAGATGCCCACGCCATCGAAGGCCTAGAAGTCATGGAAACCGGTGTCAAACATGCCCAAAAAGCCTGGTTGAAAAAAGATACGGTGGTCAATACGTGGTCGCTTGAAAAATTAAAAGAACATCTTAATAAGTCGAAATAACGATTTTAAGCATATTTATCTTCCGCACTTAATAAGCAGGCTCTTGTTGTACCAGGCAAAATGTTTTTCTTTAAAAAATGTATACAGAAGTAAAGACTTAAACAACAATAATTTCGACATGACGGCAAAGTTGTTTTGTGAAATGTCTTTACTAACATACTCGAAATGTTAGGAGGGTCTTGAATGATCGCAGAACGCGCATTAAGGACACTTGAATTTTATAAAATCCGCGATGAAGTTGCACGTTACTGTACTTCATCACTGGGAAAAGCACATGTGGATAATTTATTGCCATCCACGGATATTAATGAAGTCAATCGACTATTAGAACAGATGGATGAAGGCGCACAAGTGTTGCGCGTTAAAAACAATGTGCCGATGGGCGGGATTTATGATATCCGTATGCATGCACGTCGGGCTCAAATCGGCGGAAGTCTAAGTCCGATGGAGTTGATGGAGGTTTCATCGACCATCCGTGCGAGCCGCATCCTGCGCCAGTTTTTTGAAACCATCCAACAAGAAGCGGTTATTCAAATTCCGCATTTCCTGGAGAAAAAAGAATCAATGCCGATACTCACCGCTTTAGAACATGCCATCAATATCTGCATCGACGATAATGGCGGTGTGCTTGACAGCGCGAGCTCTGAATTGCGTTCAATTCGTCAGCAGTTGCGGACACAGGAAAGCCGTGTCCGTGAACGGCTTGAAAGCTTAGTGCGTGGAAAAAACGCCTCGAAAATGTTGTCAGATTCCATAGTGACAATCCGAAACGATCGTTTTGTCATTCCGGTTAAGCAAGAATACCGCAGTCACTACGGGGGCATTGTGCACGATCAATCTTCCTCGGGGCAAACACTGTTCATTGAACCAGATGTCGTAGTACAGGCGAATAATGAAGTGCGCCGTCTTAAGATGAAGGAAAAGGAAGAAATCGATCGCATCCTGCTGATGCTCTCAGCACAGGTGCAGGAAGTCGCACATGAACTATTTGTCTTGGTTGAAGTATTGGGAGAAATCGATTTGATCCTGGCAAAAGCGAAGTACGGGTCAGCCCATAGGGGCACAAAACCGGTTATGAATACGGAAGGCTATATCAATTTACGAAAAGCCCGCCATCCTTTGATTCCAAAAGATGAAGTGGTGCCGAACGATATTGAATTCGGTGGGGACATTACAGCGATTGTCATCACTGGCCCGAATACAGGCGGTAAAACGGTCACTTTGAAAACGGTCGGATTATCGACTTTGATGGCGCAATCTGGTTTGCCGGTGCCGGCTCTCGACGGCTCAGAATTGGCGGTTTTTGATCAGATTTTTGCGGATATCGGGGATGAACAATCGATTGAACAAAGCTTGAGTACGTTTTCTTCCCATATGGTCAACATCGTTGATATTCTAACCAAGTTTGATGAAAATTCTTTAGTGATTTTCGATGAGCTCGGAGCAGGTACAGATCCTCAAGAAGGTGCTGCTTTGGCCATTTCTTTATTGGACGAAGTTCATGGGAGAGGTGCGCGCGTCATTGCGACAACGCATTATCCTGAATTGAAAGCATATGGCTTTAATCGTCCAGGCGTGGCAAATGCCAGCGTTGAATTTGATGTGGAAACATTAAGTCCGACATATCGTCTCTTGATTGGAGTTCCTGGCCGAAGCAACGCCTTTGAGATTTCAAAGCGTCTTGGCTTGCCTGAGCATATCATAAATCATGCTAAGAGCTTTACAGGTGCTGACAGCAAAGCGGTCGATTCGATGATTGCATCTCTTGAAAAGAGCCGCCGCGAAGCGGAACATGATGCGGAAGAAACTAAAGAAGTTTTAGCAGAATCCGAACGGTTGAAAAAAGAATTGGCACAGCAGCTAGCAGAATATGAGCAGCAAAAAGAACGACTGGAAGAAAAAGCGAAAGAAAAAGCAAGGAAAATTGTCGACCAGGCAAGAGCAGAAGCAGAAGCCGTTATATCAGAACTGCGTAAAATGCAGCTCAATCAAGGC
>JASLAI010000040.1 GCA_030147225.1 Planococcus sp. (in: firmicutes)
ACATCTGCCCCTAAGTCCTGCAATACAGTCATCATGACGGTTGTGCTGGTAACTCCGTCTGCATCGTAATCACCGTAGACCACAATTTTTTCCTGTTTTTCAATGGCAGCGCGAATGCGTTCGACCGCCACATCCATATCCTTCATCAAGTAGGGATTATGTATGCCGCTCTGGTCCATTTTCATAAAAGTCCGGGCTGCTTCCGCCGTATCCAAACCGCGTGTCACCAAAATCTTGGCTAATACGGATGAAATTTTTAATTCGTTTTGTATGATTTGTACTGCCTTTTCATCAGGTGTCGTTAAACGCCATCTTTTTTTGGATTCAATCATCTGTATCACTTCCTCACCGGTTCATTATACAGTAAAAAAACGCAGACAAAAACCTTTCGGCGACTGCACCGAAAGGTTCATTTTTTTCAGATTTCCTCTTGTGTCCGTTCTTCGCTGGTGACGACCTGTGCATCCGGCACTACACCGGCTTTCTGGTACTCGCCAATTTCGTTTTGCTGTGTAGCGATCAGGTTTTCTTTAACCGCCATTTCTTTTTGCAAAGCTTTGATTTTACGCTGCATTTGGTATTGGCGCATGATCGCCAATACACCGCTGAGAAGAAATCCGAGTAATGCAGAAGCGAGAATGACCAGGATCAACGGCCATTCGGCTTCACCGAACACATAATTGACCGGCACTTCTTCAACGTTGACAACGGCAAATACCGCAATAATAACTGCAAATACAAGTCCAACTAAAATGAGCCATTGCAATTTCATAGTAGATTCTCCTCTCAAAATAAAAAAATGGAACAAGGTCATAGTAACTATACCCTGTTCCATTTCAACTCTAAACTTATACGACAGGCTCGTCTGAACCCCATTTAGATTCCTGTTCTTTCTTCTCGATATCGATCGGTCCTTTTTTCTTCAATTCGCCTTTTTTCAGAACCAGCCACAGCTGGGCAGCGATAAAGATGGAAGAATAAGTACCGGCGATTAAACCGATCAGTAAAGCGATGGAGAAGTTCGTGATTGATGGTGCACCAAATATTAATAACGCAATGACCACCAATAGCACGGTCATTACCGTATTGACGGAACGGCCAAGCGTCTGGCGAAGCGATACATTGACCACTTTTTCCAACTGCTCCACTGTATCGATTTTCTTCATGCGTTTCATGTTTTCTCGGATCCGGTCAAATGTCACGATGGTGTCATTGATCGAATAACCGATGATCGTCAGAACCGCAGCAATAAAGGTGATGTCCACCTCAAGCCGCAGCAAACTGAACACGGCAATGATGAAGAATGCATCATGGATCAAGGCTACGACTGACGCTACACCCATGCGCCATTCAAAACGGAAGGCTACATAGATGATAATGCCGAGTGCAGCAATGGACAAAGCGTACAATGCATTTTTCGCCAATTCCTGACCGACTGTCGGTGACACGGTCGAGACGTTCGGCTCTGCACCAAACTCTTCCACCGCCACTTCTTTCAGGCTGTTGATCTCTTCCTGGCTAAACTCCTCGTTGTATCGGGCTACGCCGATGTTGGAGGCGTCACCCGAAATGACGATGTCGTCTGTTTCATATCCAGCGCCATCCAGGAAGCTCTGCACTTCCTCTTTCGTCAAGGCCGATTCCGAAGCGATTTCAACTCGCGTACCGCTCGAGAAGTCAATTCCGAGATTCAGACGGAACACGCCAAGAACAGCCATTCCCGCAACAATCAAGACGATTGAAGCTAAGAAGAATTTATTGCGGTTGCCTGCAAAATTAAAGCGGTCGAAGCGTGTTGTAAGATCGGTAATCTCCAACTCTTCTTCTTTCGTATGGACATCTGCCTTTTTCAAACCGAAGAGGCCGAACTTATTGTCCAGTACACCGCTGTTGACCCATAGGCCAAGCAGCAGGCGAGATCCCCAAACGGCTGTCAGGAAGCTGACCAGTATTGAAATAATCAGCAATGTCGCAAATCCTTTGACTGAACTTGTTCCGTAATAAAACAGCACGGCTGCCGCCAGCAATGTGGTGACATTAGCATCGATAATCGCAGAGAATGATGAGCGTGCGCCCACCCGGAAAGCATCTTTTACAGATTTCCCGACACGCATTTCTTCACGGATCCGCTCGTAGGTGATGATATTGGCATCTACCGCCATCCCGACACCAAGCATGATTGCCGCGATTCCAGGCAATGTCAGAACGCCGCCGATCCATTCGAATACCAAAAGGATCAAATAAACGTAAGCGGATAATGTAACAAGTGCGATCATTCACGGCAAGCGGTAATAAATAAGCATGAATAATAGAACCAACGCAATACCGATAGCTGCTGCTAGCATTGTCTGGTCAAGTGCCTGTTCACCGAACTGGGCACCAACAGAAGTCGAGTAGATTTCTTTCAGGCTTACCGGCAATGCACCGGCATTTAGGATCCCTGACAGATTCTGTGTTTCTTCTACAGTAAACGATCCAGAGATTTCAACTGAAGGCGACGAAATACGCTGCTGCACGCTTGGTGCCGACACAAATTTCGGATCCGCCTTCATGCGTTCTTCCGCAAAGGAATCTACGCCTTCTTCAAAATCCAGCCAGATGACCAATACGTTATTCGGTGCAGGCATTTGAGAAACTTCTTCAGTCACTTCAGCAAATTTCCCTGGATCATTCAATTCCAGTGTGACAATCGGATTGCCGTTTTGGTCGAATGTTCCAGTAGCGCCGCCTTGCTTCAGGTCATTTCCGGAAAGCAGCAAATTGTCTTCCGCATCGCGGAAAGTCAGATTCGCTTCCGTTGACAGCAATTCACGTGCTGAAGACTGATCCTCGACCCCCGCCAATTGCACGCGGATGCGATCATCTCCTTCAATCTGGATGACCGGTTCACTGACGCCAAGAACGTTGATCCGGTTCATCAATGCGTCTGTCGTATCCGTCAGAACACTTTCCGTAAGATCTTGACCATCTAATGTTTCCACCTCGTAGAGCACTTCAAAACCGCCCTGAAGGTCCAAGCCTAATCTGATGTCTTTAGCGATGGGTAAACTCGTGGTGCCAATGATTCCTATCAGTACAATAACCAGTAAGAAAAAGGCAATGATGCGACCTCTTGCTTTCATATGTAAACTTCCTCCTCGGGTGTGTAAAACACAGCACTATCATTATGAAACAGCCGCTGAATACTGTCAAATTGGACTTGATGTATTGAATAAAAATCAGATTTCATTGCATGAAGAATTTGCTCCAGGCGGACAATGTCTTTGCGACGAAGCCAGCCAAGCGATGCAGGAGCAGAATTATTGCAACTCGCTTTACTCGAACACCAGCCGCTCTTTCTTCTTCTAATGCACTTACCAATGAAAGAAAAGTGGCATA
>JASLAI010000057.1 GCA_030147225.1 Planococcus sp. (in: firmicutes)
CAATCGCTAAAACGGCCACTCGGTGTCCAATCTCCGTCAACATTTCACCGAAAGTTTCAATAAAAGTGCTTTTTCCAGCCCCTGGGACGCCAGTAATACCGATGCGAATACTGTCCCCGGTATAAGGCAGCAGCTGGTTTAGCAATTCCTGGCCATTCTGCTTGTGATCCGGATTTGAACTTTCCAGCAAAGTGATCGCTTTGCCCAAATAAAATCGCGATCCACTCCGCACTCCTTCTGCAATGACACCAATGTCCAAGGCTTCGGCAGTCGGCTTCTTAAACTTTTTCCTTGGCAGGGCCCTCATGCCGTCATGTGCAGCATGAACACCCTCCATTACGCGCCTGGATTTCTTTTGGTCCATCAGTCTGCCACTTCCTCGTAGCCAAGACGCACATAAATCTCTTCAATAACTTTTTGTGCAGCTACAGGTATTACAGTACCCGGTCCAAAAATTGCACTGGCGCCGTTATTGCGGAGGAATTCGTAGTCCTGTGCCGGAATGACCCCCCCAACAACAATCAGAATATCCTCGCGGCCGATTTTCGAGAGCTCTGCCTTTAAATCGGGAACTAAGGTCATATGCCCGGCTGCCAGCGAACTTACCCCAATTACATGAACATCATTTTCTGCTGCCTGCTGAGCTGTTTCTGCAGGTGTCTGGAACAATGGACCGATATCCACATCAAAGCCCAAATCTGCAAATGCCGTAGCAATAACTTTTGCTCCGCGATCATGGCCATCCTGCCCCATTTTAGCTATCAGAATACGCGGGCGGCGTCCTTCGTTTTCAATAAAGTCTTCCGTCATTTCCTTAACGATTTCCATTTCCTGCTGGTTTGAGAAATTCGAACTGTATACTCCGCTCACTGAACGAATCACCGCCTTATGTCTTCCGGATGCTTTCTCGATGGCATCCGAAATCTCACCTAGAGATGCCCGGTGGCGTGCGGCTTCTACGGCACAAGCGAGAATATTGTCTTTGCCGCTTTTCGCAGCTTCTGCCAATGCCTCCAACGCTGCCGCAACTTTCTCATTGTCGCGTTCTGCTTTCATACGATTCAGGCGCTCAATCTGTGTTTTGCGGACCATTGTATTGTCAATGTTCAGAATATCAATCGGATCTTCCTGATCCAGACGATAACGGTTAACTCCGATGATCACTTCTTCATTGGAATCAATCTGTGCCTGTTTTTTTGCAGCCGCTTCTTCAATCCGCATTTTCGGCAAGCCGGTTTCAATGGCTTTTGCCATGCCGCCCAGTTCTTCAACTTCTTCAATCAATTCCCATGCTTTTTCCATCAATTCGTTGGTCAGCGATTCTACATAATACGATCCGCCCCATGGATCGATAACATTGGTCATCATGGTTTCTTCTTGAAGGAATAGTTGCGTATTGCGGGCAATGCGTGCCGAGAAATCGGTCGGCAGGGCGATCGCTTCGTCAAGTGCATTCGTGTGCAGTGATTGTGTATGCCCCATTGCTGCTGCATTCGCTTCGATTAATGTTCGGGTCACGTTATTAAATGGATCTTGTTCAGTCAAGCTCCAACCGGACGTTTGCGAATGGGTCCGGAGCGCCAACGCTTTGTCGTTCTTCGGTTCAAAAGTTTTCATCATTTTGGCCCAAATCTCACGGCCGGCGCGCATTTTGGCAATTTCCATAAAATAATTCATGCCGATGCCCCAGAAAAAGGACAAGCGAGGTGCAAAATGATCAATGTCAATGCCTGCAGCTAAGCCAGTGCGTACATATTCAAGGCCATCAGCTAGCGTATAGGCCAATTCGAGATCGGCGGTCGCCCCCGCTTCTTGGATATGATAGCCCGAAATTGAAATTGAATTGAATTTCGGCATAAGATCAGACGTATATTTAAAAATATCTGCAATGATCTGCATAGACATGGCCGGCGGATAGATGTACGTATTCCGGACCATGTACTCTTTTAAAATATCGTTTTGTATTGTCCCTGCCAACTGCTCCGGTGAAACGCCTTGTTCTTCAGCTGCGACAATAAAGAAAGCCATGATTGGCACAACCGCTCCATTCATTGTCATCGATACCGACATCTGATCTAATGGAATACCATCAAACAGAATTTTCATGTCTTCAACACTGTCATTGGCAACACCTGCCTTGCCGACGTCTCCCACAACACGTTCGTGATCCGAGTCATAGCCGCGGTGCGTTGCCAAGTCAAATGCCACCGATAAACCTTTTTGGCCCATTGCTAAGTTGCGGCGGTAAAACGCATTGCTTTCTTCCGCTGTCGAGAACCCTGCATATTGGCGAACCGTCCAAGGACGTGAAACATACATCGTTGGATAAGGACCGCGAACGTTCGGTGCAAATCCTGGCAAGCTTTCTTCAAGAAAATCGATGTCTTTCTCTGTATAAACGCGTTTGATGTCAATGCCTTCATTTGTAGTAAAGGCGCTCTGTTTTGCAGCCGTCGGAGATGCAACGGCTAATTGATCGAGCGCGACTTTGGAAAAATCCGGTTTAGCCATCTTATAGCGCCTCCTTTCCTAGAGCAAGAATTTTCTCGAGTTTCGCAGTCATGTTTTTACCGGAATACAAAGTATCGCGGATGCCGAATTCTGCCCATTCAGACAGCTGTTCTTTCGGGTATCTTCCAGCAAGATCGATACAGGCCTCAGCTTTCAGATGAGGAATTACAGCTGCAACAGCTTCCTTCGAACCGCAAAGCACCGCATAATCCATGTTCTCATCCGTAAGGAATTGATTGATTTCCTCCACACTGGCCATGTATGCACTGACCATTGGTTCAATTCCGCCAACCGCCAGAAACCCTGATACAAAATCCACTTGAGCTTTGATTTTTTTCAATGGTTCGACCAAAACGATTGCTGATTTTAATGTTGTTACTTTGCTCTGTGCCCGAAGGTTTTCAAAAGGCGTCGCCAAACGTTTTGCGGTCATGTATTCAAGATGGCCGTCGTCGATTTTTGCATCTTTGACCGGTTCCTGGGGATTTGCATAAATATTCGTGCCGATCAGCGACTGCTTGCGCGTTGCCACATTTTTTTCCCGTTCAATCCACTTTGCCTGGATGTCGTCTGTCAACCAGCCGGATTTGATGACTTCTGAATAGCCACCAGCTTCTTCAATTTCCAAAAAGTAATTCCAAGCTGCTTCTACATATTCTTTCGTCAAGGTCTCAATAAAGTAAGATCCTGCTGCAGGATCGATTACATGGGAGACATGCGCTTCTTCTTTGATGACCAGTTGAATATTTCGCGCAATACGGCGGCTTGACGGATCGGGTGCAGTCAAAAAATCATGCGGATGAACAGTATGTGCATCCGTTCCACCAAGTACAGCCGCAAACGTAGAATTTCCTGCACGCAATAAATTCACGTAAGGATCCAATTTTGAATACGAGCGCACAGAAGTTTCCGTAAATATTGGAATTGTTGGCGCCTCTTGTCCATATGCTGAACTGAAAGCTTGCCACAATACACGGAATGCGCGCAGCTTAGCGATTTCCTGAAAAAATTGAGTATCTACTGCGAAGCGAATCCAGGTATTTTTAGCAGTACTGGAAAAATCAGCATCTTCCATTCGCTCTGATAAAATGCTGAGCGCGACTCCAAGTTCATGTACTGCCGTTCCTCCTGCGTGATGTATGGGAACGGTATCTACTAATTGGGTACGGACATTTTCTGGTGCTTCAACAGTTTCCTCGGAGAAAATAACGCCTTGCACCTGAGGAAGCTGCTCTGAAGCCACAAAATCAAAGACCCTGAGAATGTTCTGGTCATCCCCGGTCAATTTAAAGTAGATCGGGTACTGGACAATCATTTCCGCCAATTCGGTCAATTGTTCATTTGTCCAGTCAAATATGTGGAATCCTGTATAGACAACGGTTTCATTTCCACGGAGAATATCGTCTTTCATCAACAACAAATATTCTTGTGCTGAGTCAGCCATCACTTCCTGAGAAACAAGCCAGCTCGGCTGATGCTTGCCGTGTTGAATGGCTGCGACTTGTGCAGGTACATAATCACCTAGCTGATCAAGCATATCTTTGGTGTATAAAGGTTCAAGTGTCACATCTTCAATAGTTGGTGTTTTTAGAGTTTCTTCGAAGGGCTTGCCTTTAATCGCATTTTCAGCAGCTTGCCGCCAGTCACTGTATGTACGCGTTGGAAATTTTGTTTTTTTCATCGAATCGATTGTCAAACTATTCCCTCCTCAAAGGCTATCTGCCTCTATTTTACCCGAGTAGACCCCGACATTAAAGAAAAAAAAGACTGAAGTCCGAAGACTCCAGCTTTTCTTAATAAACTGACGTATTTTCTTTTGACATGTTTTCTAGAATTTCTTTGACACGAGCCAAAAATTGGCCGCATACTAAACCGTCAAGAACACGATGGTCAAGCGACAAGCATAAATTGACCATATCACGTGCAGCAATCATGCCGTTATCCATGATAACTGGACGTTTGACAATCGACTCTACTTGCATGATGGCAGCCTGAGGATGGTTGATGATGCCCATTGACTGGACAGAACCGAATGAACCTGTGTTATTGACAGTAAACGTTCCACCTTGCATATCTGCAGATTTCAATTTACCGGAACGTGCTTTGAGTGCCAGTTCGTTGACTTCTTTGCCGATGCCTTTAACTGATTTTTCATCCGAGTTTCTGATGACCGGAACAAATAAGGCATTGTCTGAAGCGACGGCAATGGATATATTAATGTCTTTTTTCTGGATGATCTTGTCTCCTGCCCACATGGAATTCATCATCGGGAATTCTTTTAAAGCCTGGGAAACGGCTTTCACAAAGAAGGCAAAATAAGTAATATTAAACCCTTCTTTTTTCTTGAATTCACCTTTAATGGAATCACGGTATTGAACCAGATTGGTGACATCCACTTCAATCATCATCCATGCATGCGGTGCTTCGTGCTTGCTCTTCAGCATATTCGCAGCAATCGCTTTGCGGACTCCCGTGACCGGAATTTCAATGTCTCCTGGCGCGCTTTCGATCGGCGCAGCTGCGGCTTTTGGCGCTTCCTGCGAAGCTTGCTGTGCAGCCGGCTGCTCTTGCCTTGGAGCCTCTTCCTGAGCTTGAGGTTTCGGTGCATCTCCCGCTTTCGGGATATTGCCGCTGTCAATAAGCGCCATTAAATCTTTGCGTGTGATGCGCCCTTCGTTTCCAGAACCTTCCACTTGCGACAAGTCAATGTCATTATCTTGAGCCAAGCGCAGAACGGCCGGCGAGTAGCGCCCTTTTCCCCCAGATGACTTAACGGGCTGTGAAGATCCTTGGGTACCTTCAAGTTTGGCAGTCGGCTTTGCACCTGCTGCTGGCATTTCGGTCGCTTTCTCTTCACTTGCCGGTTTTGCTTCCTCAACAGGTGCAGCGTTGCCGCCTTCAGTTTCAATGGTACAGACGATTTCGCCTACCGCTAAAGTTTCGCCTTCTGATGCAATTAATTCCTTGATGGTTCCAGTAAACGATGATGGAACTTCCGCTGTCACTTTATCTGTATTGACTTCGGCAAGCGGGTCGTATTTATTCACATGATCACCTGGTGCGACGAGCCATTTTTCAATGGTTCCTTCTGTTACGCTTTCGCCCAGCTGAGGCATTTTAATGTTTTCAATAGCCAAGGGAATTCCTCCTTTACTTGATGGTATCTTATCGCTTTATTAAAGCGGATTACATACGCGAGAGTGTTGCTCGCAGCAATTTGTGCTTCGTTGCAAAACGATGGCTCAAATTACCTTTGAACCATCTCTTGCCTGTCGGAGCTGTACGGCCGTTTCCGCTTTTCTCTTTGTCCAGCTTCGGCAGCCAGATTCTAGGATCATAAGCTGCTCCGGCTGTGCGGCTGAAAATATGCCGCTTTGCCGGAGCGTCTTATGCCCGTCGAACCTCCATGGCTGCCTATGCTTTTCGTCTTAAAACTCTGCTAGTTCTCTCATTGCTTTTTCTACTTTATCCGGGTTGATCATGAAGAATTTCTCCATGGTTGGTGCATAGGCCATTGCCGGTATGTCAGGTCCAGCGAGACGTTTGATCGGTGCATCTAAATCGAATAGGCAGTTCTCGGCGATGATCGCTGCTACTTCTCCGATGATGCTTCCTTCTTTATTGTCTTCTGTAACCAG
>JASLAI010000058.1 GCA_030147225.1 Planococcus sp. (in: firmicutes)
GTACAGCCAATTAACGGATAAACGAAAAGTGGAATTTTTAGCAGGCCGTTTCGCGGCAAAAGAAGCTTTTTCCAAAGCGAATGGAACAGGGATTGGCGTCGCTTGTTCTTTTCAGGATATCGAAATCAGAAAAGACGACAAGGGCAAACCTTCTGTTTATTTCCAGCGCATAGAAACGGGCCTGGTATCCATCACACATTCAAAGGAATTTGCAGCAGCGCAAGTTCTTTTGCAAACAAATTAACTGGGCGGTGTTACGATGACGGAATATTATCGGCCGACAAAAGCGGTCATTGACTTAGGTGCAATCAAAAAGAATTTAACGATATTTCAAAAACGGTGCGGCGATGCTGAAGTGATTGCTGTAGTAAAGGCAGATGCTTACGGACATGGTGTGCTGGCAGTGGCAAAGACGGCTATCGAAAATGGTGTCAATATGCTGGCAGTAGCAACACCGGATGAAGCCCTTTTCCTTCGGGATCAGGGCATCGAAACAGAATTACTGGTAATGGGTGCTACTCCTTCAAGTTTCATCTCTATCGCGCAGCAGCGCAACATTACCGTAACTGCGGTTTCCCTCGACTGGCTGTCAATGGCAGCGGGCCAGTTGATGCCGGAATCGGATCCCTTAAAAATTCACCTGAAAGTGGATACTGGCATGAGACGGATTGGCATCCAAGTGGACGAAGTCGACGAGGCGTTTGGATTTATCGCTGATCATGATTTTGCTTTTAAAGGAATCTTCACGCATTTCGCGACTGCGGATGAACTGCAATCTTCTCTTTTTGGTCAGCAGGTGAAGCTAATGAATACTGTGATTGATAAATTGGACAATCCTTCTGTTATGGTTCATGTCTCCAATAGCGCGGCTGCTATCATGCACCCGGAACTGGCTTGTGATGAGGTGCGGATAGGGATTTCTTTATATGGCATCGCGCCATCTCCGTATTTCGGGGAGGAGATGCCTATTCAGCTCCATCCAGCGCTCAGTCTGGAAACAGAAATTATTCACGTGAAAAAAATCGAGGCTGGCGAAGGTGTGAGTTATGGGGCTACTTACCAGGCGGGGCAGGACGAATGGATTGCGACATTGCCGATTGGTTATGCCGATGGAATGCTTAGAGGGCTGCAAGGGCAGGATGTTTTAGTGAGAGGGCAGCGTGTACCGGTTGTTGGTAGAATTTGCATGGACCAGTGCATGATCCGTCTTTCTGAAAAACTGCCAATCGGAGAAAAAGTTCAGTTGATTGGACAGCAGGGAGATCAGCGGATTTTCATCGATGAATGGGCACGTAGACTAGAAACAATTCCTTACGAAATCCCCTGTATTTTAACAAAACGGGTACCGCGTATTTACTCGGACAGCACAGAAGTTTCCGATTTACCTTTTCAGGAACCCGATACAATGTTAAGATAAGAAAGATTAAGACAGAAGAACGGGATTTTCGGAGGTGTCGGCTGTGTACGAGAAGTCAAAGACAAAAGAAGTGGTTGTAAAATTGCCAAAACAATTTATTTCGGAGTTGACAACTCATTCAGATGAACGTGTTCAAGAAAGTGGAGATTACATCTATGTTTCCACACACCGAGTGACTAAGAATCTGTACGACTCATATCATATTCGGGAAGCGATGATCAAGGGCTACGTGGAGATGTCACAAATTAATCTATCGATTGCTTGTGAATGTTCTCACGCTGAGTACGAAGCGGAGCACACGACAGTGCGACTCGTAAGCGGAGGGTGACAACTTGATTGTAAAACGTGGGGATGTTTTTTTTGCAGAACTATCGCCGGTCGTCGGGTCTGAGCAAGGTGGGACCCGTCCTGTGCTGGTGATTCAAAACGATATAGGGAATCGTTTCAGTCCTACTGTTATTATTGCTGCAATTACAGCGCAGATTCAAAAAGCTAAATTGCCGACTCATGTAGAGATCAATGCCAAGAAATACGGCTTTGAACGTGACTCAGTTATTCTGCTTGAACAATTGCGGACCATTGATAAGTCTCGACTGACCGATAAAATCACCCAACTTGATGACACGTTGATGGAAAAAGTGGACGAGGCATTAGAAATCAGCGTCGGCCTTGTAAAATTTTAAGCATACATACTCCTTAAAAGACACCTTGAGAATTTTTCTCGAGGTGCTTTTTTCTTCAAAAAATAAGCTGTCCGACAAAAAAGATGTGAAAAAAACAAATTTCCGATACAATAAAGAGTAGCAGATAAATTTTGAGATACATAGTGTCGCAGGGAGGATTCTTAATTAATATGAATAAGCAAATAGCTGAGTATATACAAGGTAATTTAACCGAAATCATTTCGCAGTGGCAAGAGAAAATGAAGAACGAAAAAAATGAACGTTCTTTCCAAGTTCTGCCCACAGATTTGATGAATCAAACCAGCCATGAATTTGCGGAACTGATGATTTCTAATTTGTTAGAAAATCATCAAGCGTACGAAAGCCGGTTAAATGATTTTGCAGAAAAAGTTGTGCGCCTTGGATGGTCGATCACATTTGTAACAAAGGCAATTACTCATTTTGCTGAAGTCGTCTATGAAGGAATGACTAAAGAAGAGATTATTCAAGAAGGCAATATTGCAGCGTTTGTAGAAGAGTTTAGCAACTGGATATCGCCGATTCGCGACAATACCATAGAGGCGTACTCAAAAACATGGGAACGCACTGTTAGTCTTCAAAAGATTGCGCTGCAGGAACTTTCAGCTTCTCTTATTCCAGTGTTTGAAAAAGTTTCAGTCATGCCGCTCGTTGGAACAATTGATACAGAGCGAGCAAAACTGATTATGGAAAATTTATTGGAAGGCGTTGTCAAGCACCGTGCAGAAGTTGTATTGCTCGATATTACTGGAGTTCCAGTAGTCGACACAATGGTTGCCCATCATATTATTCAGGCAGCAGATGCTGTGCGTCTGGTCGGAGCAAAATGCATGCTCGTCGGAATTCGACCTGAAATTGCCCAAACAATTGTTACGCTCGGTATTAACTTGAACGACTTTACGACAACTAGCACATTGCAGCGTGGCGTGGAACAGGCGTTGGCGTGGACAAACCGAAAAATTGTGGAGGTTGAAGACTAATGAATTTTAGAATTCCGATTTTAAAGTTAAGAGATACATTGATTGTATCAATTCAATGGGAGCTTGATGACCAAACAGCTCTTCAATTTCAAGAAGATTTATTGGCGAAGCTGCATGAAACCAGTGCACGGGGCGTTGTTATCGATTTGACATCGATTGACTTTATCGACTCATTTATTGCAAAAGTTCTGGGAGACGTCATCAGCATGTCAAGCCTGATGGGGGCCAGAGTAGTCATTACCGGTATCCAACCAGCAGTTGCTATCACTTTAATCGAATTAGGAATTCGACTTGAAGACGTTATGACAGCACTAGATCTAGAAAATGGCTTGGATAAACTTCAATTGGAATTGGAGGCTTAAAAATGAGCGACCAGTCCTCGGTGGAAATTTTGACAGAATGGGATATTGTTGCCGCAAGGCAGCTCGGACGCAATGTGGCGAAAGAGCTTGGCTTTGGTACAGTTGACCAGGCCCGCATCACAACGGCCATCAGCGAGCTTGCTCGCAATATTTACCTGTATGCCGGTAAAGGCAGAATTGAAATTCAACAATTAACTGAAAACGGCATTAAAGGAATCTTGATCATTGCTGCAGACAGCGGTCCCGGAATTCCTGACATTCGCAAAGTAATGGAAGATGGCTTTACGACTTCTGGCGGATTAGGAGCTGGACTGCCTGGTGTTAAACGATTAATGGATGATTTTAAGATCGAAACGATTTTAGGCGAAGGAACAGATATAAGAGCTACGAAGTGGCTTCGTTAGGGGGAACGCCCAATGGCTCAAGAAATTGAGATTCAGTATAAAGAAATTTTAAACGAGTACATGAAAAAACAATCAGAACAAAATTTGTATGTGGGCCAAAATTTCAGTCGGCAGCTTATCCTTGAAAACATTGCGCCTGAAGAAGTCATCAGCATGCACCAAGCGGCAATTAAAGAATTGTATAAAGAATTACCCGATGTTGTGTGGCATTCTTTTGATTTTTTAATTGAAATGATGATTAATTACGGTTTGGCACTTCAAGAACGACAAAGTCTCTTGAAGCAGCAGGAAGAGCTAAAAGTGGAAATGGATCTTGCCGCAAATGTTCAAGAAACTTTGTTGAAGACCAAGTTGCCTGTTCTGGAAGGTTTAGATATCGGCCTTCTTTCTATTCCTGCGCGCAAAATGAACGGGGATTATATTTATTTTGTCAGTGATCACGATGGCTATGCTGGGGTGGCAGTTGCGGATGTCATCGGCAAAGGCCTTCCGGCAGCTCTTTGCATGTCCATGATTAAATTTGGCATGGATAGCCTAAACAGTTCTCATGCGCTTCCGAAAGACGTCTTGGGCGTCATCAATCGGATTGTGGAGAAGAGTGTCGACGATTCGATGTTTGTTTCAATGTTCTACTGCAATTACGATGCTAAACAGGCACGGTTGACCTATGGATCTGCGGGACATGAACCGGCTATCCTGTATCGTGCCGAAGATAACGAATTCAGTGAACTGTATGCGAAAGGGCTGCTGCTGGGTGTGTCTCCTGCTGCCGTGTATGAAGAACATACAGTCGACTTGGAAAAAGGCGATTTGGTAATTATGATGACGGATGGCGTAACAGAAGGCCGGAATGATGAAGGCTTTATCGAACGTGAGATTATTTTTGAGTTAATCGAACGCAAAAGAAACGAACCTGCCCAAATCATTGTGCAATACGTTTACGACGAACTTGAACGGATGCAAAATGCTCAGTTCCAGGATGACTTTACACTGGTGATTTATAAAAAAGTGTAGCGATAGGTTTAGCTAGGGATCAATTGTGGTATTTAGGCTTAGAACAGCTTTTTTAAGCGTGATTGAATTTTAAAAAACGGGGTGTCGAATCACAATGAATATTCAAGTGGATTTAACTGAATCGGACAATGTCCTTGAGGGCTTTGTACGCGGAGAAATAGATGCGCATACTGCGCCAGTCCTACGGGAAAAATTAGAAAATTACCAGAACCATCAAGGGTTGAAAGCAGAGTTGGATCTTTCCGACGTTAATTATATGGATAGTACAGGATTGGGAGTTTTTGTAGCTTTTTATAAATCGGTCAATTCAAATGGCGGACACGTAAAATTAAAAGGACTCTCAGCTCGATTGAAACGACTTTTCGATATTACAGGTTTAGGCGATATTATGGATATCGAATCAGTTGGGAAGGGTGGTAACTGATATGCGTCCTTTCGATTATGTGGAAATGAGAGTTCCTGCCAAATCTCAATATGTCGGTGTCGCAAGGCTTACAATTTCTGGTTTAGCCAGCCGTATCGGATTTTCATTTGATGATATAGAGGATTTGAAGATTGCTTCAAGTGAGGCGGTCACGAATGCGGTTCAGCATGCTTACGCAGAAGGCGAAGAAGGCGAAGTTGTAATCGGGTGTGCATTGTATGAAGATAAAATTGAGATTATGGTAGCGGATCATGGCCAAAGTTTTAATTTCGAAGAAACTAAAGCTAAAGTGGGCCCTTATCATGATCAAGAAGAAGGCGCTTTTCTCCGTGAAGGAGGTCTCGGCTTGTATTTGATTGAAACATTGATGGACGAAGTCAAAGTTCATCATCAAGAAGGCGTAACAATCTTCATGACAAAGCATGTTGAAGGAGAGCAGGTGGAGAAGGATGTCGAAACAGTCTCATCCTAATCAGCCGACTAAAGAGCAGGTGCTTGAGTGGATTGAAGCTTATCAAAAGACAGAAGATGAAGAAGCCCAAACAAATTTAGTATTAAATTACAAGCGTCTTGTTGAATCCATTGCGCGAAAATATTCTAATGGTAAATCCTACCACGAGGATATTGCGCAAGTAGGCATGCTTGGACTTTTAGGAGCTATCAGACGTTATGACCCTTCATATGGCCGTAGCTTTGAGGCTTTTGCTGTGCCTACGATTATCGGCGAAATTAAACGCTTTCTGCGTGATAAAACATGGGCGATCCATGTCCCTCGGCGCATTAAGGAGTTAGGCCCCCGTATTAAAGCAACCGTTGAAGTGCTGACAACAGAGCTTCAGCGTTCGCCGCAAGTATGGGAAATTGCCGAATATTTGGATGTCGAAGAAGACGATGTACTTGAAGCGATGGAAATGGGCAAAAGCTATCAGGCACTTTCAATGGACCACTCTTTAGAGGCAGATTCAGATGGCAGTACCGTCACATTGTTTGACGTAGTAGGCCAAGAAGACGATGGTTACGAGAAAGCGGATCAGCGGATGCTTGTAGCTGAAGCGATGAATGTGCTTTCTGAACGGGAAAAGCAGATCATCCAATTCACTTACATAGAGCAGCTGAGCCAGAAAGAAGCCGGAGACAAACTCGGTATTTCTCAAATGCATGTATCCCGTTTGCAAAGAAAAGCCATCAAAAAACTTCAAGAAGCTATTCTAGCGGCCGGTGGGGTTTCTTAGTGGAGAAAATTCAGCATAGTTTTGTAGATGCTTATATTTTCAACGAAGCAAAAAAAGGAAATCATGAATCCGGCGACAGCTATCACACAGTGTTGACTGACGATTATTTCATTTGCTCCGTAGCCGATGGATTAGGAAGTGGACCTGTAGCGCGTGAGTCTTCTCAGGTCATTCCTCAAATTTTACGACAATACCACCACGAAACCATCGATCAATTGATGTACCGCTTTAATGGCTTGATGCTTCAAAAACGCGGAGCTGCTGTGGCCATCTTTAAAGTTGATTTCATTAAAAAGACCCTCGAATATAGCTGCGTCGGCAATATTCGATTTTATCTGTATCGCAAGGGAACAGATGAAATTATCTATCCATTGCCGGTAATGGGCTATTTATCGGGCCGTCCCCAGAAGTTGCGTACTCAGCTATACACGTACGTGGAAGACGATTTGTTCCTGATTCATTCCGATGGAGTGGATTTGAGAAATCCTAAATCCATGATGCGGAAAGCTGCAGTTCCTGAACAATTATATCGCGACATACTGGCATCCATTCAAACGGGTGACGATGCCACTTTCATAACAGGAAGCCTGCTCAAATGAGCTGGCTTTTTTTTATTGTTCAAATTCGAACGGCTCACTCCCCTGAACAGGGCCAGGCAGCTGAAAACACCTTGCATCAATAATCGGAGTTGTTCCCGGCGGAGCTACAAGGGCGCTTCCTCTTTTCCTAATGTGGTAAAATAGAAGAGAACTGAAGGGAAGTGCCTATATGGAAATGCAGCAAATACACACATTAATTGCCAAAGAAACGGGTGTGCGAAACAACCAGGTTGCGCAAGTCATCGCATTAATCGAAGATGGCAATACCGTGCCGTTCATCGCGCGTTACCGAAAAGAGGCAACCGGATCTTTAGATGAAGTGCAGATTAAAGCAATCGATGACCGGTATACATACATTCAAAATTTAGAACAACGGAAGATAGATGTAATCCGTTCCATTTCGGAACAGGAGAAGTTGACGGATGAATTGGAAAAGGCGATTCACAACGCTACCGTTCTGCAGCGTGTTGAAGATTTATACCGGCCGTATAAACAAAAGCGCCGGACCAAAGCAATTATTGCAAAAGAAAAAGGTCTACAGCCGCTGGCGGATTGGCTAATGGAGCCCGGCGGTGAAAATCTGACTGATAAAGCACAGCTATTCGTTATTGAAGAAGCGGGAGTCGCGTCAGTTGAGGAAGCAATCCAAGGAGCGCGGGATATTTTAGCGGAATTATTCGCTGATGATCCCGACATCCGAGAGAAAATTCGCTATATGACGAGAAAAGATGGCACAATTGCCACTGCCGCAAAGAAAAATCATGAAGACGAGAAACAGGTATTCCAAATGTATTACGAATACGAAGAAGCGATTCAAAAGATTGTGCCGCATCGGATTTTAGCCATTAATCGTGGAGAAAAAGAAGATGTTTTGAAAGTTTCCATTAACCCGCCGGCCGACCGAATCATAACGTTGATGAAAAACAAGTGGATGAAACAAACGCGTTCAACAGGGGAAGTAGTTGCTGAAGCCATCGAAGATAGTTACAAACGGCTGATACAACCGTCAGTTGAACGGGAGATTCGGACTGAACTGAGCGAAAAAGGAGAAACTCAAGCCATTCATATTTTCTCGGAAAATCTGCGCAATCTTCTGCTGCAACCGCCGATGAAAAATAAAATGGTGCTCGGGGTTGATCCTGCGTACCGAACCGGTTGTAAACTCGCTGTCATTGATGAAACGGGTAAATTGCTGGAAGTTGCGGTAATTTATCCGCATCCGCCCAAATCAGATCAAGCCGGGTCAAAGAAAATCATGGAACGGCTAACTTCAAAGTATCCGATTGAAATTATGGCGATCGGAAACGGCACCGCTTCACGCGAGACGGAGCAGTTTGTTGCAGACTTCCTGTCCGAAACTTCGGCGGATATCTCGTATGTTATCGTCAACGAAGCGGGAGCCAGTGTCTATTCTGCCTCCGATATCGCTCGTGCAGAATTCCCGGATTTAAAAGTAGAAGAGCGGAGTGCTGCGTCGATTGCACGCCGCCTGCAGGATCCCTTGTCTGAACTTGTGAAGATCGATCCGAAGGCGGTTGGTGTCGGGCAATATCAACATGACGTCTCCCAGAAGAAATTAGCAGACCAGCTGACGTTTGTCGTAGAAACTGCAGTCAACCAAGTTGGAGTCAATGTTAACTCGGCATCATCTTCTCTATTGCAGTACGTGGCGGGCTTAAGCAAAACCGTAGCGGAGAATGTGATCAAAGTTCGAGACGAGAATGGCCGCTTTACTTCACGGGCTCAACTGAAAAAGATTCCACGTTTGGGAGCGAAGACGTATGAACAGGCGATCGGATTCTTGCGGATTCCAGAAGGGAAAAACCCGTTAGATGCAACAGGTATCCATCCCGAGAGCTATGATATTGCTGAAAAACTATTGAAGCTCGTAGGGGAAGATAAGAAATCTGTCGGGAAAGCTGGAATTTCCGAAAAGCTTGAGGCACTTGAACTTTCAGAACTCAGCACCCAATGGGATGTTGGAGAAATCACCTTAAAAGATATTCTGGACGCGCTGAAGAAACCCTTCCGTGATCCGCGCGATGAATTCCCGCAGCCTTTATTGAAGAATGATATTTTAAAGATGGAAGATTTATTGCCGGGTATGGAAGTACAGGGGACGGTCCGCAACGTAGTCGACTTCGGCGCATTTGTCGATATCGGTGTGAAACAGGATGGCTTGGTACACATATCGAAACTGAAAAAAGGATTTGTGAAGCATCCGCTGGAAGTAGTTGCGGTCGGAGATATTGTGACGGCATGGGTGGAAAAAGTGGAGAAAGACAAAGGGCGTATCGCTTTGACAATGCTGCAGCCAAAAGAGCAGACCCTTTAACATTGAACATAGGGGAGTTAACATGACGAACGAAGAACTGACTGGACTGATCAAAGAAATTTCGCTGATGAACTTTCATAAGCCGTTCCGGCATGAAGGTGTTTTCAACTCCAGACTCCGGACTACGGGAGGCAGATACATGCTGCGATCCCATAATATCGAAATCAACCCAAGCTCCTATGAGAAGTTTGGCTATTCCGAACTTGAAGGCATCATCAAACATGAACTATGCCATTACCATCTTCATATAGAAGGAAGAGGATACAAGCACCGCGACCGGGACTTTAGGGAATTGCTGAAGGAAACCGGTTCGCCTCGCTTTTGCTCCGTATTGGAGAATAAAAAACAGCAGCGCGCTGCCAAATCTTATATCTATCAATGTCTCGCCTGTCAGATGAACTACAGACGGAAAATTCGAATGAACACAGAGCGTTACAGATGCGGCCGATGCTCAGGAAAACTGGCTGCAAAATAATGATTTAAAGGAAAGGAAGACGATCCGATTATGGATGGCCTTCCTTTTTAATGTTATTCAGCTCACGGGATTCAATAGAAAAAAACAAATAATAAATATAAATGAAAAAAGGTATTGACGATTCTCTTGGGGCTCTTTATAATAGAAAAAGTCGACAAGTACTTAAACATTATTCCGAAGTAGCTCAGTGGTAGAGCACCGCACTGTTAATGCGATGGTCGTAGGTTCGAGTCCTACCTTCGGAGCCATTTATGGCCCCTTGGTCAAGCGGTTAAGACACCGCCCTTTCACGGCGGTAACACGGGTTCGAATCCCGTAGGGGTCACCAACTTTTAAAAAACAATTAATCTGAAAAGTTATAGTTGGATAACTTCTGTGTTACACTAATGCATGAGTCAAACAAGTATAAGAAAACAAGTTATTGTTTTAACTGACATTCCAAAATGTGATTTCTTCGACAAGCTGGAGCAGTTGATTAAAAAGGAAACAGCTATAATATTGTCGCGGGGTGGAGCAGTTCGGTAGCTCGTTGGGCTCATAACCCAAAGGTCGCAGGTTCAAATCCTGCCCCCGCAACCAAATGGTCCCGTGGTGTAGCGGTTAACATGCCTGCCTGTCACGCAGGAGATCGCCGGT
>JASLAI010000127.1 GCA_030147225.1 Planococcus sp. (in: firmicutes)
TGTACGCCGTACTTATGAAGCTGGTGCCGGAGTTCCTGGATTGTTTGCCATTCATCAAGATGTATCGGGACAAGCTAAAGAAGTGGCGCTTGCTTACGCTAAAGGAATCGGAGCTACACGCGCAGGCGTTTTGGAAACGACATTCAAAGAAGAGACAGAAACTGACCTATTCGGAGAACAAGCAGTTCTTTGCGGTGGTGTAACTTCACTAGTGAAAGCTGGATTCGAAACGCTTGTAGAAGCAGGATACCAACCGGAGCTTGCATATTTTGAATGCATGCACGAATTAAAATTGATTGTTGACCTAATGTACGAAGGTGGCTTGTCAGGAATGCGCTACTCGATTTCGGATACAGCTCAATGGGGAGACTTTGTTTCAGGACCACGTGTTGTTGACGCAGATACAAAAGCACGTATGAAAGATATTCTTACAGATATCCAAACAGGAAAATTTGCAAAAGGCTGGTTGCTTGAAAATCAATTGAACCGTCCAGAATTTACTGCAATCGAAAAAGCCGAAGAATCTCACCAAATTGAGCAAGTTGGACGTGAATTGCGTGCGATGATGCCATTTGTCAATGAAGGCAAAAAAGCTAAACAAAAAGAGGTGGTCGCCAATGTCACAAATTGATATTTTCGATACGACATTACGAGACGGAGAACAGTCGGCCGGGATCAACTTGAATACAGCAGAGAAAATCGAAATCGCCCGCCAGCTTGAGCGTCTGGGAGTGACGATTATCGAATCAGGATTTCCTGCTGCATCTCCAGGAGATTTTGATGCCGTGCAGCGAATTGCAGGCACGGTGAAGAGTTCTATCGTAACGGGCTTGGCCCGTTCGATCCAAAGTGATATTGACCGGACGTGGGAAGCGTTAAAAGGAGCGGAACAGCCGCATATTCACATCTTTTTAGCTACTTCACCTATCCATATGGAAACCAAATTATTTAAAACACCTGAGCAAGTTGTTGAACTGGCTGTAGAATCGGTGAAATACGCGCGTAAGTTCTTCCCATTGGTCCAATGGTCAGCGGAAGATGCTTCCCGTTCAGATCCGGAATTTCTGGCGCATATTATTCGAAAAGTCATTGAAGCGGGTGCGACAACCATCAATCTTCCAGATACGGTTGGTTACGCGACGCCTCAAGAATACGGAGCAATGTTCAAATACATGACCGAAAATGTAGCGGGAATCGACAAAGTGAAGTTATCCGCGCATTGCCATAATGATTTGGGCATGGCAACGGCCAACACATTGGCGGCGATTGAAAATGGCGCCACTCAAGTGGAAGGGACGATTAATGGCATCGGGGAACGCGCCGGCAACGTTGCACTCGAAGAAATTGCAGTCGCTTTACACATTCGCAAACAAATTTTCAATATCGAAACGGGTATCAATCTTCACGAAATCAAACGCACAAGCCAATTGGTTAGCCAGTTGACAGGGAGCCTAATTCAGCCGAATAAAGCGGTCGTCGGAAAAAATGCTTTTGCTCATGAATCTGGCATCCACCAGGACGGCATGCTGAAGAATCCGTTGACCTATGAAATCATTACACCAGAGTTGATTGGCGATGCAGCAACTGAATTGGTGCTTGGCAAACATTCAGGGCGCCACGCCTTTAAAGACCGTGCCGTTAAAATGGGCTTTGATTTAACAGATGAGAAGTTGAACAAAGCATTTATTGAATTTAAGAAACTGGCCGATCGCAAGAAAGTGATTGTGGAAGACGATCTTTATGTATTGCTGACAGATCAGCAGATTCATGACACTGAAACACCGGTTTACAAGCTGGAAAGTGTTCAAGTGCAATACGGTACGGCAAATATTCCAACTGCTACAGCTTCTGCTTACCACCCGAATGGTGAATTGATTAATGAAGCAGCTACTGGAGCTGGATCGGTTGAAGCGATTTTTAACACATTGGAACGAATTGTAGAAGGCAAAGTTCATATTTTAGATTACCGTGTAACCTCTATCGGCAAAGGACGCGATGCACTGGGCGAGGCGGTTATCAATATGAGTTATGACGGGGAGACAGTGACCGGTCGCGATGTCGCACAGGATGTTCTGGAAGCAACAGCAAAAGCTTATTTAAATGCCGTTAATCGTCAAATTGTTCAAACAGGTAAGAAAGTCAGAATGTCTGCAGTGTAAAAAGAACAGATCGAAAGAGGAGGAATTTAAAATGGAAAAAACAATAGCGGTATTGCCAGGAGACGGAATCGGACCAGAAGTAACAGATGCGGCAGTTAAGGTGCTGCAATCCATCGCAATGCGTTATGGACATACTTTTCATTTAAAGCACGCGGCAATCGGAGGTGCAGCGGTTGATCAATTTGACAACCCGCTGCCTCAACAAACCATTGATGTTTGTGAAGCGAGTGACGCGATTCTCCTCGGTGCGGTCGGAGGAACGAAATGGGATAGCAATCCTGCTCACCTGCGTCCTGAAAAAGGGCTTTTGAACATCCGTAAGCATTTTGATCTGTTCGCCAATATCCGTCCAGTTAAAGCCGTGCCAGCATTGCTGGCTTCTTCTCCATTGAAGGAAGAAGTGGCAAAAGAAGTGGATATGGTCATCGTCCGTGAACTGACGAGCGGTCTATATTTCGGAGAACCAAAGCGCCGGTCGGAAAAATCAGCGGTGGATACCTTGGTTTATACAAGAGAAGAAATCGAGCGCATTGTGAATCAAGCATTTGAAATTGCCCGTACACGCAAAGGCAAAGTAACTTCGGTTGATAAAGCCAATGTACTGGAAACCAGCAAACTATGGCGTGAAGTTGTAGAAGAGCGCCGTAAAGCTTATCCGGATATTGAAGTGGAGCATATGCTGGTCGATTCAGCTGCAATGAAATTGATCACCGATCCGCGTGCTTTTGATGTTATGGTAACGGAGAATATGTTTGGTGATATCTTGAGTGACGAAGCTTCAGTAATCACAGGTTCACTTGGCATGCTGCCATCTGCGAGCATTCGTTCAGACGGTTTCGGCCTTTACGAACCCGTACACGGTTCAGCGCCAGACATCGCAGGACAAAACAAAGCGAATCCATCGGCTGCCATCCTGTCGGTCGCTATGATGTTCAAACATTCATTCGGCCTTCATACAGAAGCTGCAGCTATTGAGAAAGCGGTTATGGGCGTTCTCGAAGACGGCTATTGCACAGGCGATTTGGCTGGGCATGGGAAACGTGTAG
>JASLAI010000166.1 GCA_030147225.1 Planococcus sp. (in: firmicutes)
ATTCGTCTTTCTTTGGATTGGGCAGCGGTATATATAGTGAGCTTTCTTATTATTTTTCTACTTCCATCATCTTTATTGTAACTACTGTTTTTGTATTTCTGTTCGAATCTGTCGGCCTGATTTCAGAACCTGATGAATTATTTTGGGCTCATGCTGCAGTTTTCATCAATATTGTCCGTTTAGCCGCAGTACTTTTTATCGCTTATCATGTTTTTCGTTACTTCAACTTTCAGAGCGTTGCCGCCCTGCTTGGCGCTTGTGTTTATGGGCTTTCAAGCATGTATTTTCGGCACGCTGTCTATTGGGAATTTTTTGCCAATGCCTACCTGTGGCTGCCGCTCCTTGTGTTAGGAGTTGAAAAAGTATTTCGCGAAAACCGCAGAGGCTGGTTTCTTTTTGCCATTGCGGTATCGATGTTCGACAATTTCTACTTTGCCTATGTGAACATTCTACTTGTGACTTTCTATCTTATGATGCGGTTGTATACTCCTTTGACGGCGAATGAAACACCGAGACACCTCGCCTTGCGTAGTCTTTTTATTTCTGGACTCCTAGGAGCTGGGATAAGTGCGGTGTCATTCATACCTGCTGTGTACGCCTTTTTTAACAACCACCGGCCAGCTTATCAACATGAAATTCCATGGTTTTCCTGGTTGGACAATGTCTTGTTTACCAGCAGCTTTATTATCCTGCCTGCCGCATTCATCATCCTGTTATTTATTTTCCCACTCTATCGCCACCGCCTGTTCCGTTTTTTTGCCTTGTTTGTTTTAGTGGGGGCTACTTTTCATTACAGTCCGAAAATCGCCAGTGTATTCAATGGCTTTTCCGCTCCTCAGAATCGTTGGGAATACTTTATTTCATTTGCGGCAGGAGGGGCAGTGGCGGCAGGATACAGTAGGCTAGCCAGCATAAAAATTCTGCACCTTATTCCGGCAGGCATCCTTGCTTTGCTTGTATATACTACTTTTGCGTTCATTGATCCAACTATTGGCGTTCCACGCCCTCTGCTTTTCATTTTTCTGGGCATCGCGCTGCTGATCTATATTTCATATGCAATAGCTTTGCAAAAGAACTCAAAACTCGGACAAGCTCTAGCCATCGGGCTGCTTCTTCTTGGAATAATGGCAAGTGCGATTCAGCTTGGAATCGCTTTGACGAAAGAAGGGGCTACGGTTCAATTTCCCTTATACCTTGCTATCATGGGAACGGTTTTGCTAACAGCCATTTTGCTTCTTCGTGCGGTCCAATACCAATCGCAAGAAGCTTTTGCCGCATTATTCATCATTACTACCTTGATCTTTTCAGTCAATGGATTCCAGTATGTCCTATTGGTGAAGAGTGGAAACACCCAGTTGGTAACAGAGCAATTCATTGCCGGGCCCGATTATGACGATCCCGAAATCACAGCTTTGCTTGAAGCAATCCGACTGCAAGAAGGAAATTCCTTTTACCGGGTAGACTGGATGGAAGGCATCCGCAACAACACTCCTATTGTCCAGGATTTTAGGGGAGTGAGTGCCTATTCCAGCATATTAAACAAAGAAATTCTGCAGCTCTATTTGTATGATTTGGAAGTTGATATGGGCAGAGAAAGTGTCAGCCGTTATGCGACACTCGGCAATCGGACAAATCTGCACAGTTTGCTAAGAGCAAATTACATCATTATGGAGAAGGAAGATCCGAATGTGCCAGCAGAATTCGAAGAACTGCTCAGCTCTGCCAATTATGCTGTTTTTGAAAATCAGCTGCCCCTGCCGTTTATAAGAGGGGCTTCTAAGGTTTACAGCGATGACTCACTTGCCAGCGAATCAATCTTACGGCGTGAACATGCAATGCTGACAGGTGTCATTTTAGAAGATCCGGAACATCCTTCTCTATTGCCTCCGGCACTGCCGGAATTGTCGTTTGACATTCGGACTGAACAGGCCAATTTTGAACAGGGACTTTTAACCGTTACAGGCGAGTCTGGCGGACTTGATCTTTTGCTGAATACAACTTTTTCTCCTAAAGACGATTTATACGTTTCTTTTCAGCTGATAAAACAATCTCCTGACGGCCTCTTTCCATTGACGGTGAATGCCTATGAAACATCCCGAAAATCAAATCAGTCTGTCTATAAAACTTTTGTAGATGATTTAACGATTCGGATACCTGCTGACGATACCATTCGCATACGCGTGCCTGCCGGTCAATACGAACTGACTGAGCTGTCTGTTTACCATGAGAATTATCAGCTACTCGCTGCAGAAGCAGCAAAAAGACCTGAAAGCTCTCAAATCGAATGGCGCGGCAGCACCCTTGAAGCCGAATACTTAAATACTGCTGACGCAAGCTTCCTAGTCATGCCAATTCCATATGAAATTGGCTGGCAGGCAAAAGTAAACGATGAAAAGGTGGGTGTACTAAAAGCAAATTACGCTTTTATTGCCGTGCCTGCCATCCCTGGAAATAATCGCGTAGAACTCATCTATCGCCCTCCCTACTTCTTTCGTTCTCTGGCTCTTTCTATCGTCTTTTCATTGCTGGCTATTCTGTACTTGCGAAAAAGCTCGGGAACTAACGGCTGATTCACTTAGTCTTTTCTATAAAATTCAAATCAATATTTCTTGCATGTCTAAAAGCGGAAAAGCCCTCCTCTTCAATGGAGTTCTTTTCCGCTTTTAGACATGTCCGTTTCTATATTCACGTCTCTTTGGCTATAGAGTAAAAATAGCTATCTTGTTAGACTTCACTGGTCTCGTGCAAAGTGACACTTTCAATATAATGAATATAGCGTCTCAGCTCTTTTGCCTGTTCTCTTGTAACGTCTCCTGCCACGTACATGTTATAAATTTCAGATCGTCCCATATCCATGACGGTGACCCGCAGTTCCTCTTTTTGTAATTCGTATTTTTCGTCGTAAAGAGCTTCCGGTTTTTTTAAGCGGCTGATCATTTGCTTATAATCCGAGACGACTGCTTCTACAATTTCTTTCGGTTTGTATTTCTTTGCGTATTCCTCAAGTTTCATCAAAGCCGACTGCAAAGCCTGCAACTGAATTTCACGGCCCGCTTGAAACTCAATCAGCCGCGTTTCTTCTTCTTTTAGATTTTGGCCTCTAAAACGTCTCCATGCCCGAATCAGCTTTCCTTGCAAATACAGCATTGTAGAACGTGTATTATTGGCGAGGACTTCTTCCCGTCGGTCCAGGGACTTTTCAAACGCTTCATATATTTCTCGCTTCATATCTTTTTTACGATAAAGCTCCTGAATGTATCTGCGTTCAAACCGCAGCGCTTTTAAGCGGACTTCCCGCATTTTGCGTTGGTATTTTTTATTGGCCTGGGCCGCTGTGTCTTCTTCCGGTTGAATTTGCTGGAAGCGCAATTTGTATTCCTCCATCAATTCATAGGCAGCCGCTTCGTTTTCTTCTGTGATTTCAGATTTGATTTTTTTAATCGAAGTCAGCAGAATTCGTCTTCGTGCTTCTTCCAAATCCATCTTCAACGTATCTTCGCCCCCATCTGCCAACTGCCCTTTGCTAAGCATTGGGAGGAAAATTGTTGCCACGATTAAGGTGAACAGAATTGTTCCTGCTGCTAAAAAAAGGATAAGGGAACGGTTCGGAAAAGCATCTCCATTGCCCAGCAAAAATGGCAGCGATAATACACCGACCATCGTTACTGTCCCACGGACTCCTGTCAAACTGACGTATAAAGTCAACTTCAAGCTTGGCTTGGCTGCTTCCTTCATTTTTCCGAAATGGTATTCGTATACAGAAAAAAGGTATGCCCAGATAAACCGGATGCCGAGAATCATAATACCGATAGCAAACACATAAGAGAAGATTAGCCATAGACTGGCATTTGGATTTTCCAAAACGCCGCTCATCGAAGTTGGGATATTCAAACCCAATAGTAGGAAGACGATTCCATTCAATATGAAAAGAATAATCGTCCAGATATTTTCAGTTACCACTTGTTCTTCGGCAATAAAGGTTTCAGTCTGTTCTCTTACCAGTGAATGTACAATTCCTGCTACCACTACGGCAATGACGCCGGAAGCATGGAGAATGTCTTCTGTAATGATGAAAATCAAAAACGGTGTCATAATCTGCAATAAAGTATGAAAAGTTACATCATTGATGCCCTGTTTTCGCAAGATCAATCGAATCCCGATAACCAGTAAGCCTAAAGTCAGTCCAAGCAAGCCACCAGCTACAAATTTATAGGAAAAATCCAATACGGCTTCTGACAAAGAAAAATAACCGGTGACTACCGCAGCTACGGCATAGTTAAACGCCACGAGTCCTGATGCATCATTTATCAGCGATTCCCCTCTCACCAGACTCAACACTTTTTGAGGAATACGTATCCGCTGGGCGATGCCATTGACCGCGACGGGATCAGTCGGCGATAAAATAGCGGCTAATGCAAAAGCGGCTGCCAGAGGAATTTCATCTATCAGCCAGTGGATAAAATAGCCGCCTACAACTGTCGTCAAGAGTACTAAAATAATGGCGTTGCCAAGAATAGGCCCTTTCATTCGCCATAATTCTTCCCTTGGAAAACGGCTGCCGTCATTGAATAACAGCGGAGCTATAAACAGCAGCAAAAACCATTCGGTTTCAATATCGAAGGAAATATCCCGATAAACCAGTACCAGAATGATGCCTAAAGCTACTTGAACCAATGCAGTCGGAATAAAAGGAATGTAATGGCTGACAACATTTGAAATCAGCAGGCAAATCAATAAAAGAAAAATGGTAAGCAATAAGTCCATAGCGGTTCTCCATTCTGCTTTAAGTACGAGTCATCTCAATATGAGTAATTTATGTATACCCAAAATGTTCGGCAGCATACGCTCTTTACCACTAATTTCTTCAGCAACTCATAGTAATATGAATTTTTTTTAGAATATGGTGTTTTTCGTGCCGCGAAATGCGGTTCATTGCGAAGATTCGGGTATACATTTTTTAATCGAACAATAGGAGGTGCAATGATGTTCTACTTAAGCTTGGCATTTATCATCGGCTTTATGATCATTCATATCTTTACGAACTATATTAAATTTCTCGACCGAAAGCGCAAAAACAGATTGATGTCCTTTGTTTCCGGCGGTTCGATCGCTTATGTCTTTCTGCATCTGGTACCAGAATTGACCCATTATCAGGAGGTCGCTGAAGAAGCTCAATTGCCGATATGGCTGGAGAACCTCGACTTTGTTACTTATTTAGCTACCCTTGCCGGCATTGCTTTCTTCTATGGCATCAGCCAATTAAATGATAAATCTCAACAAAAAAATGAAAAAGAGAACGATCTCACACGGCCAAGTAAACCGGTATTTACACTTGAAATTGTTTCATTCTCTTTATACAACATGCTGATTGGATATTTATTGATTGATTTGAGCGGTGATAATCTCGCCGATTACTTCATCTATTTTATTGTCTTTTCTTTTCACTTTATCGCCAATAATCGTGTTCTGCATTTGACCCACGAAGACTTATATACAAACATCGGACGTTGGATATTGGCCGTAGCAGTCTTGGCTGGCTGGCTTCTCTATAATTTCACTGAGACTACAGAGCTGAACATTGCTTTCTTTTCCGCATTCCTTACAGGAGGCGTCATCTTGAACATTTTAAATGATGAGCTGCCAGTTGAAAAAAACAGCAGTTATCCCTCTTTCATTGCGGGTCTGGTCATGATCACTGTATTGCTGCAAATTATTCTATAAAGAACTGTACACCCATTTAATTTAAGACCTTAACTGATGTTCAACTTACACTTGCAATTCCGGCTGCTGACTCCCTTCATGTTTATTTTCCAAACGAAAGTGGTACTAAAGATATATGCATTATTCTGAAATATTTGATATTAATAAGAGGTATCACTAGAATTGAGAGAGAAATAACTGAGGTCAGACAAATTGCTGGAATGGGGGAATTTTTGATGAAAATTATTGTAGCTGGTGGAGACGGATTTTGTGGCTGGCCGACTGCCTTGTACTTATCTCAAAAAGGACATGAGATTTCTATTATTGATAGCATGGTCAGAAGGCATATTGACGAGGAACTAGGTTCAAATTCAATTACACCCATTGCCAGTCTTGAAGACCGAGTAGCCAAATGGCAGGAACTGACTGGCAAGGAAATACGTACATATGAAGGCGATCTGCAGGATTTTGACTTCTTGAAAAGCGTCCTTGAAAAAGAACAGCCTGAAGCGTTTGTTCATTTCGCGGAGCAGCGATCGGCCCCTTATTCCATGATTGACCGAGAGCATGCCGTTTATACACAAGTCAATAATGTGGTTGGAACACTTAATGTGCTCTACGGCATAAAAGACATTGTTCCGGATTGCCATTTAATCAAACTTGGAACCATGGGCGAATATGGAACACCCAATATACCGATTGAAGAAGGTTATTTGGATATTGAACATAAAGGCCGTAAGGATCGGCTGCCATTTCCTAAGCAGCCCGGTTCGTATTACCATCTTTCCAAAGTTCACGACAGCCACAATATTATGTTCGCCTGCAGGGTTTGGGGAATTCGGGCAACTGATTTGAATCAGGGCGTAGTGTATGGTCTTTCAACAAAAGAAACTGAACTGGATCCGATCTTGGCCAATCGTTTGGATTATGATTCTGTATTTGGAACAGCGTTGAACCGTTTTATTATCCAGTCTGCAATCGGACATGACTTGACGGTTTATGGGAAAGGCGGTCAGACACGCGGATTCTTGAATATCGAAGACACTGTGCGATGCATTGAAATTGCGGCTGAGCATCCTGCCGATGCCGGCGAATTTCGGGTGTTCAATCAGTTTACTGAAGATTTTTCGGTATTGGAACTGGCCCAGATGGTTCAAAAAGTTGCTGCAGAAGAGGGATTCACTGCGGCACTTACCCACTTGGAAAATCCCCGAGTGGAAAAGGAAGAACATTTCTATGAGGCCGTCAACACAAATTTACTGGACCTTGGATTAAAGCCGCATCTATTGACGGACGATGTCATACGTGAAATTTTAAAAACAGTTATCAAACATAAAGATCGTGTCATCAAAGAAAACGTTCTGCCGACCGTTACATGGAAGTAATCAGCGGTTGACACACTGAACTTTAACGTTGGGAGCTGTTTCTATGAAGATCATGATCGTCACTGAGACTTTTTTGCCTTCTACCGACGGCATCGTTACAAGACTTACTGCCTGTATTCGCTGGCTTCACCAAGATGGACATGAAGTGCAAATCGTTGCTCCAGATCTTGGAGTAACGGAATTTGACGGAGCCATCGTGAGAGGTGTGCCTGCTTATGCCTTCCCTTTTTCCCGCTCAAAAAAATTTGCTGTTCCAAATCGCATCGTTAAAAGATATATGTCTGAATTTGATCCGGATATCGTCCACGTTGTGAATCCTGCTGTCGTTGGCTATTCCGGTGTCAATTATGCCAAAAAATTAGATATTCCATTGATCGCCTCATACCATACAAACATCCCTCAATACATGTCTTTTTACAATCTCGGCAAATTGGACTGGCTGATGTGGTGGTTCATGAAAAAAATGCACAACAAAGCGGATCTCAATCTATGCACTTCTCAAACTGTTTTGGAGGAGTTGACAGAAAGAGGTTTTGAGCGGATGCAGGTATGGAAGCGAGGTGTGGACACGGAAAAATTTAATCCTCGCCATTGTACCAAGGATATGCGCTTGAAATTGGCTGGGGGGCAAAAAGATAAAATCCTCCTTCTTTACGTTGGTCGTTTATCTGCTGAAAAGGAAATCGAAAAAATACGGGATGTCTTAACAGAATCAGATCGGTACTGCCTTGCTATTGTTGGAGACGGACCTCACCGTAAAGAGCTTGAAAATCACTTTAGGGATACACGGACCGTATTTACCGGTTTCGTTCATGGCGATGAACTTGCTTCGGCTTTTGCTTCAGCAGATGCATTTGTCTTTCCTTCCACTACCGAAACACTGGGCTTGGTTATCATGGAAGCGATGGCTTCCGGTTTACCTGTGGTTGCAGCAGAAAGTGGTCCTACTAAGGAACAGGTTACAGACCAAAGAAATGGTCTGCTCTATGATTCAACAGATCCAGAGAGTTTCAAAAAAAAAATCCAGCTGCTGGAAGATTCAAATTTTCGCAACCAGTTGGCCAAGCAGGCTGTTGCTGATGTAGCTGAATTGGGCTGGGCTGCTGCTGCCGAACAAATTCGGGATCTATACAGCCAGATTGTTGAAACAAAAGCAGTGAATCCCTACGAAGTGGCAGAATAAGAAAAACCGGAATTCCCGGAGAACAGAGGGATGTAATGGAGAACAGCGAAAAGCGTCGGGCTCCTATCCAAACCCTTCAATTTACAGTAATCGGCATCTCCAACGCTGCTGTTGATATTGGTTCGCTTAATTTGCTGTTGCTGTTACATCCGACTAATCACGGTCTTACGTTAACACTTTTCAATACACTTGCTTATTGTTTGGCAGTGGGCAACAGTTATATTTGGAATTCCATGATTACCTTTCGCCATGCGGCTAAAGGCAGCACGAAACAGCGCTTAGGCTTTTTCCTGCAAGGGTTGTTCAGCCTGCTGATCAATAACAGTGTTTTCCTTGCTTTTAATTTACTGTTTCAGTCCATGGGCATGCCTATCTGGCTTCGTCACAACCTGTCAAAGGGGTTGGCTATGTTCGCTTCTTTCTCAGCCAGCTTTTTTATGATCAAATATCTGGTCTTTAAAGATCGACCACAAAAAAAGCAGCGTCTGTAATACTTTTGGAAAACCCGCTTATCGGTTTCATGCCGATGAGCGGGTTTTCTTTTTTGTCCATAAAGCGATTCTCAGCATTCTGCTCTATTATTTCTTCCACAAAGTTTTATTCTAAAAATTCACGAGCAAAATAGTTTTTCAAAATGAGCTCTACCTATCTAGTTAAAATGACATAACCGTAGTAATCTATAAGTAACAGATACTTTAGCTTTTACAATGCTTAAACTAACAGGAAATCGGAATTATTTGAAGTAGGCCAAAAATATGCGCGATTCACTAAACATAAGGAGTGATACTAGTGAACTCCAGTCTAAAGTACATTTTTCTGTCTTTAGCCGCATCCGTTCTTTTGCTTACTGGATGCGCCTTCGACAATGTCACAGTTGCTGAAGAACGGTCGCCTGCTCTCTTCGAAGACCGAAAACTTCCTGTTGCTACTTCTCCTTTGGAATTGACAATGACCCATTTAGCGTCATTGTCTGCTGTTGGAGACATTTTGATTCATGATCGTGTATATAGAGATGCGCAAGTTTCAAGCGGCTACGATTTTGATCCCATGTTAAAAAACGTAATGCCTTTTTTGGAAAGTGCAGATATCACTATAGCTAATTCTGAAAGCCTCATTGGCGGAAGCGAAATTGGCCTCTCTTCTTATCCAAACTTCAACAGCCCTTATGAAGTAGGCGATGCGCTGAAAAATGCGGGTGTAGATGTGGTGTCATTAGCTAATAATCATACGCTGGATCGGGGTGTAATAGCCGTAGAGAATGCCATAGGCCACTGGAACCATATAGGAATGGTCCACACCGGCTCTTATTTATCTGCCGAAGATCGTGCAGAAGTACCTTTAATGACACGTAATGGCATCACCTTTTCTTTTTTGTCCTATACGTATGGAACAAACGGTATACAAACACCGGCCGGAAAAGAGTACTTGGTTAACCGCATCGATCCTTTACTTATTCAGCAAGATTTAAAGCGTGCCAAAAAATTATCCGACGTGGTCGTGTTGAGTCTCCATTTTGGAGAAGAATACGAAAAAATGCCGAACGCAGAGCAAATTGAACTTGCCCATTTTTCTGCTGAAAATGGCGCCGATATTATCTTAGGCCATCACC
>JASLAI010000198.1 GCA_030147225.1 Planococcus sp. (in: firmicutes)
AGGCGGAAAAGCGGTTGAGACTACAGCGGCGGGCAGTTCCCTTAAATTTTGTCTGGTAGCGGAAGGCCATGCGGATTATTATCCGCGCTACGCGCCGACAATGGAATGGGACACAGCAGCCGGCCAGGCGATTGTCGAAGCGGCAGGCGGCACTGTTAGAAATACCACAGACCAAGGCCGGTTTTCCTATAACCAGGAAAGCTTGAAAAACGATTGGTTTTTAGCGGCAGCACAAGATGAATAATTCCGTAAAGAAAAGAACAACCAGCCAAAAAAATGGTTAAATAAATGTTATTTTCAGAGTTTTATTGACAGTTATCTTTTATTGCTATAGTATTTAGACAAATCACTAAAACCCAGTAATCTTATAAGGTATTCTTATCATGAGAAGTGGAGGGACTGGCCCTTTGAAGCTTCGGCAACAGCTTTGGTCTTTGACCGATAGACTGTGCCAAATCCAGCAGATCTAAATCGGATCTGGAAGATAAGAAGACAGGCTGCCGCTAATGCGCATTAACACCCTCTCTTCTTGTTTTATTAAGAAGAGAGGGTTTTTATTTAGGTTTGATCCTGATAGTTGCAAATACTCGATTGTTTAAAGGAGGAAGATAGATGAGCCAGGCTGTTTCGTACGAGCAATTTACTGGAGATCCATTCAAGGACTTGGAACCGACCGATCGCCTGAAAGGCGCCGCTGACATTCTGCAATGGGCCTATGATTCTTACGGAGAGAACATTGTCTATGCCTGCAGTTTTGGTGCGGAAGGGATGGTATTAATTGACCTTATATCCAAAGTGAAAAGCGATGCCGAAGTGGTATTCCTGGATACGGATGTTCACTTCGATCAGACTTATGAATTGATTGAGCGGGTCAAAAAGCGTTACCCCAAATTGAACATTCGGATGAAGAAACCGGAATTGACGCTGGAGCAGCAAGCGAATCAATTCGGTGATGAACTATGGAACAGCCAGCCGGATAAATGCTGTGACATCCGCAAAGTCAAACCGCTTGAACAAACGCTTTCCGGCGCACAAGCATGGATTTCCGGCTTGAGAAGAGAGCAGTCGGCAAGCCGCAGCAAAACAGATTTTATCAATAAAGATAATCGGTTCAAATCTGTTAAAGTTTGTCCATTGATCCATTGGACGTGGGACGATGTCTGGCAGTATATCCAATTGAACAGTCTTGAATACAACATCCTTCACGACGAAGGCTATCCAAGTATCGGCTGCAAGCATTGCTCGTTCGCTGTGACGACTGAAGGAGACAGCCGAGACGGCAGATGGAAAGGGTTCGCCAAAACCGAATGTGGTCTTCATACATAATTCGGCCAGCAAGCTTTAGTTAAATTAACGATCGGGGAATGGCGCAATCATCGTTTCTCTGGTTAAAAAAAGGAGTCTAGGAAGCTTATGAAAAAAGTTTATTTAGTTGGTGCAGGTCCAGGCGACCTTGATTTGATTACAGTGAAAGGGTTGAAGGCCATCCAGAAGGCCGACGTCATCCTGTACGATCGCTTAATAAACCAGGAATTGCTGGACGAAGCAAAAGAACATGCGCAATTGATTTATTGCGGCAAGCGGCCCGATAACCATTCATTGAAACAGGAAGAAATCAATGAATTGCTTTGCCGCTTCGCCTTGCAAGGAAAAGTAGTGACGCGCTTAAAAGGCGGCGACCCTTTTGTGTTTGGAAGAGGCGGAGAAGAAGCGGAAGCGTTGGTAGACCACAACATTCCGTTTGAAATCGTTCCGGGAATCACAGCCGGAATCGCGGCTCCAGCTTATGCAGGCATACCTGTCACGCATCGTGACTACAGTTCGTCTGTGGCTTTTATCTCAGGAGTCAGCAAAGTAGGAGTCGATCAGGATGAATACTGGGAACACGTTGTTAAGAGTATGGATACTCTGTGCATATACATGGGAGTCAGCAAGCTTCCGGAAATCTGTGGGCGTTTGCTGCGTCATGGACTGAAGCCGACGACACCGATCGCTTTGATTGAATGGGGCACGACGGAACGGCAGCGGACAGTGACCGGAACACTTGAAGACATTATTCGGAACGCCAAAGATTTTGAGAATCCCTCAATGATTGTCGTTGGCGAAGTGGTCCGTCTGAGAGACAAATTGCAATGGTACGAGCAGCTGCAGGATGAACAGCAATTTCAGCTCGCCGCCCATGTAGGATAAGGAGATGAAAAAATGCAGGCTGTATTATACGTAAGCCACGGAAGCCGAGTTAAAGAAACAAGTCATGAAGCAATGGCATTTATGGAACTGGTTCACCAGAAAGTTGGCATCTCTCTTCATGAAACCTGCTTTTTGGAACTAGCCAGTCCGAATATTGGTGAAGGAATCCGCAGTCTTATTGAACAAGGCGCTACAGAAATTGCGGTCGTTCCAGTTTTATTGCTGAGTGCTGGACATTATTACGAAGATATTCCAGATGAAGTGAAGAAATCTGCAGTGCGCTATCCAGACATTCGTTTTACTTACGGAAAACCGTTGGGTGTTCAAGAACGGATTGTGGATATTTTAGTCGAGCGTCTGAAGGAGACAGCGGTGGAACGTTTGCCAGATGCGAAGATTCTATTAGTGGGAAGAGGCGGAAAGAGTTCGGAAATCACCCGTTCCATTGAAGAAATTGCTGCGAAACTGGCAGTAAAGGTGAATGTGCCAAATGTAGATGTCTGCTACTTGGCAGCCAGCTCTCCATCATTTGATGAAGGATTGCAAGCTTCAATCAATAGTGGGAGCAAACAGATTTTTGTTGTCCCTTATTTATGGTTTACAGGACTTTTGGTGAAATCAATGCAAAAGAAAATCAGCAGTTTGTCTTCAGATGAACAGCAAATCATACTTTGCCAATACCTTGGAGATCATCCCTCCATGGTGGAAGCTCTCGCCGAACGCGCCAATGAAGCGCTGCAAAGTGAACAGCAGCCGGCATGGTGAACGATGAAAGGAGGAGTTGAATATGAAAGGATTAGCCGGAAAGAAAATCGGTGTGGCTGCAGTCCGGGCCTCAAAAGAAATCAGTTTGCTGATTGAAAAGCAGTCCGGCACTCCAGTCATCCTTCCGATTCAAGGCAGGCAGCGGTTAAATGAACAGATTAGTGAAGAGAATATCAGTGATTTTTTAGCCGGAACCTTTGATTGGGCGATCTTTACGACCGGTATCGGAGCAAGAACCTTGACGGATTCGGCGGAAAGCATTGGACTTCTAGAACCGTATATCAACAAGCTGAACTCAACCAAGCTGGCTGTTCGGGGAAGCAAAACAATGAAATGGATTAAAGAACATGACTTGAAGCCGATTTACGTTTCAGATGACGGCACAATGGCCAATCTATTGGCCGCTTTAACAGAAGAATATAAAGGCAAAAGCCCGCAGCGTATTTTTTTGCAGGCATATGACCAGGATGACGATAAGCTGAAAAGCCTATTGGAGGAGAATGGCCACTCCGTCTATTTATCCCGCCCTTATTCCTACGAAAAACCGGATTCCCTCGTAGTGGACCAATTAAAACAATCCATCATTGAACAATCTTTGGATGCCATTGTTTTTACGAGTAAAACGCAGGTGAAGAACATCTTTGCTGATGGAGAACAACAGGCGCAGCTGATCCAAGCTTTCAATGACCGGGTGTTCGCAGTCGCTGTCGGCAAAGTCACTGCCCAAGAGTTGGAAAACCATGGCATCGTCCAGGTGCTGCAACCCGAACATCAGAAGATGGGGGCGATGATTGTAGCGCTGGATCGCCATTATCGCCAGCAGGAAGCACAATTGTGATG
>JASLAI010000328.1 GCA_030147225.1 Planococcus sp. (in: firmicutes)
ATCAGTTCCAAGACACGATCAGCAGCTGGTTGCCAAGTTTATGAAGGATGGCCACTTCGCACGCCACTTGAATCGCATGCGCAAACTGTATCAGAAGAAAATCAAACAATTGAGCTCATCTTTGTCTTTATTCGCTCCGGCCGTTACAGTCTCAGGTGAACAGGCAGGCATGCATATTGTGCTGACCATTCAAACCAATTTGAGTGAAAACGAACTGGTAAAACGGGCAAAACAAGCTGGCATCCGTGTCACCGGCATGCAATCCTACGATGTTCACAAACGAGAGAGTTTACAGCCGAAAATTGTCTTGGGATTCGGTGGCCTATCGGAAGAAGAGATCCACTCTGGCATTGTTGAATTGATGGCCAGTTGGGAAATCCATTAAAAAAAGCCGTTCATCCTAAAAAGATGAACGGCTTTCGTTATTAAAATAAACTTTTAACAAAAGTGCCCGCATCGTCCCAAAGAGAAGACAAGTAACTTCCGGCACTGCGCATCGACAAAGATAGCCAATTGGCCCGTTCTACAGCTTCAATAGTCGCCACTTCGATTTCATTAGTGCTGCTGTTTAAAAAGCCGTATTCTGTTCCATCTGCTTTCGTCAGCTGGAGCTTTCCTACAACCAGATCCTTTTCGACCCCGGCTTCCAATTTACCATTTTCCAAAACTGATTCGTCCAACAGCAATTCGTGTTGATATAATTCCTTATCGGCTGTTCGGATCATCATCGTCACCGGCTCTTTTACTGCAATTGCTACTTCTTCTTCCACGCCTTTTTCAACTGCTAAAGTTTCCTGCCCTTCAACTTGATAGCCTGCAGGAATGATTTCTTCTTTTGTGAATTGGCCAAAACCAAAATCGAATAATGCACGTGTCGCATCAAATCGAGCCTTATAAGACCCTGCGCCTTCATTGTCCACTGCTCCCATGACAACTACGATAAAACGTGTATCTTCACGTTTCGCCGTTCCTGCAAACGAATAGCCTGCAAAATCCGTACTTCCTGTTTTTAAGCCATCTACGCCTTCATATTCATAAATCAATCCTGGCAGCATGGAGTTCCAGTTTTCCATCCGTGTTTCATCCGCAGTTCCTTCGCGAAAATTCATCACCGGAATTTTTGTCGTTTCCAACACTTCCGGATAATCGTCCAGCAGAATCTTTGTCATTTTGGCAACTGACCGCGCCGTCATGATGTTCTCATCTGCTTCGTCCGTCCCTTCCGGGTGCATGCCCATTAAACTTGAATTGCTGAGGCCGGTTGAATTGACGAATGTTGTCTCCTCCAAGCCCATTTCTTCGGCTTTTTCATTCATTAGCCGGACAAATTCGCTTTCAGTTCCTGCAATTGTCTCTGCTATGCCGATAGTTGCTGCATTCGCAGAAAAAATAGCCATCGCTTCATACAATTCTTTGATCGTGTAAGCACCGTCTTCACGCAACGGCACATTGCTCAAACGCATATCTTGGGATATCCGGTATGTATAATCCGTCACTTTGTATTCCTGATCCCACGTAACTCGTCCATCTTCAATTGCCTCGAACAATAAATATTCCGTCATCATCTTTGTCATACTGGCAACCCCTAAAGGCTTTTCAGCATTTTTTTCGTAAAGAATCTTACCCGTTTCAGCATCCACCAAAATAGCAGCTTCTGCCATTATATTCAATGATTCTTCCGCTTGAGCTTCCTGCGGAACAATAGCAGTCAATGTCAGTACAGCCATGAAAGCCAGTAATACACCTTTATTAAAAACCTTTTTCACTAGTTTGAATACCTCCGTCTATAAGATTCCACATGCTATTTTATCATATTCTTTTGGCTTAAAAATAAAAACATGAAAAAAGCACCTTTTCCATCAGTTAATTGATGGAAAAGGTGCTGAAAGATACATCAAATTGAGTAGTTAGGTGATTCTTTAGTGATCTGCACATCATGCGGATGGCTTTCGCGCAATCCTGCGCCGGTCATACGAATAAATTGTGCTTCTTCACGCAGAGTCTGTAAATCTTTTGTTCCGCAATAACCCATTCCTGCACGGATGCCGCCAAGCAATTGGTGGATCGTATCAGAAAGCTGTCCTTTATATGGCATGCGGCCTTCAATGCCTTCCGGAACCAATTTTTTCGCATCATCCTGGAAATAGCGGTCTTTTGAACCTTTTTCCATAGAAGCAATTGATCCCATACCACGATATGTTTTAAACTGTCGGCCTTGGAAAATTTCAGTTTCTCCTGGGCTTTCAGTAGTACCTGCCAATAAGCTGCCAAGCATAACGACGTGTCCGCCAGCTGCCAATGCTTTAATAATATCTCCGGAATATTTGATCCCGCCATCTGCGATAATTGCTTTGCCATACTTGCGTGCTTCTGTAGCACAGTCATAAACTGCAGTAATCTGAGGAACACCGACACCTGCTACCACTCGTGTCGTGCAGATAGAGCCAGGCCCGATTCCGACTTTGACCACATCAGCTCCAGCTTCGATTAATGCTTTTGTTCCTTCAGCAGTCGCCACGTTTCCAGCAATGATTGCCAGTTCCGGATGCTGGGAACGAATCTGCTGAACCATGCCCAAAACTCCTGCTGAATGGCCATGAGCCGTGTCCAAAACGATAACATCAACAGAAGCTTTCATCAGCTGTTCAACGCGCTTCATTGTGTCTGAAGTGACGCCGACAGCAGCGCCGACAAGTAAACGGCCGTGCTGGTCTTTAGCAGCGTTCGGGAATTCAATCACTTTTTCAATATCTTTAATGGTAATTAACCCTTTTAGTACACCTTTATCATCGACAATCGGCAATTTTTCAATTTTGTATTGCTGCAGAATTTTTTCAGCATCTTCCAATGTTGTTCCTACAGCTGCAGTGACTAATTTCTCTTTTGTCATGACATCATTGATTTTCAAAGAGTAATCTTGGATAAAGCGCAAATCGCGGTTCGTAATAATTCCCACAAGCTTTAGTTCTTCTTCATTATTCACAATTGGCACACCTGAAATCCGGTATTTGCCCATTAAATGTTCTGCATCATAAACCTGATGTTCTGGAGTTAAAAAGAAAGGATCAGTAATAACGCCATTCTCTGAACGTTTTACAGTAACAACTTGTTCAGCCTGTTCTTCAATGCTCATATTTTTATGAATGACGCCTAATCCACCTTGGCGAGCCATAGCGATAGCCATCTTAGCTTCCGTTACTGTATCCATACCTGCACTGATCACTGGAATTTTCAACTTAAGGGTTGGTGTTAATTCAACTGCCAAATCAATATCTTTCGGTAAAACTTCCGAATGAGCTGGTACAAGCAATACATCATCAAACGTTAAGCCTTCTTTTACAAATTTCGATTCCCACATAGGTAGACGCGCCTCCTGCTTCCTTTTAAATATTATTGTAAGGTTATCAGCGCGGATATGGTGTGTCAAGAAACTGATAAAAGAAAAACTATTTAGAATAGTGAAATATGGTTTTTAAAGTAAGTTATTTTGAGCTGATAAGAAACTTTATCCTCCAAAGAATAGATTCATCTCGCATTAATTAATACCCTTTTCATCCATACAAAAAAGCCGTTACCGGAATCGGTAACGACTTCTTTTCTTTGCCCAGCGACGTCTTACTCTCACAGGGGGAGACCCCCAACTACCATCAGCGCAAAAGAGCTTAACTGCCGTGTTCGGGATGGGAACGGGTGTGGCCTCTT
>JASLAI010000336.1 GCA_030147225.1 Planococcus sp. (in: firmicutes)
GACTATGCCAGAAGATTAACTTCCATCATTTGTTCTATTCTTTCTGTCAGCAACTACGAAATTTAAAAACCTTCCCTGCATGACAGGGAAGGTTCAGTTTATAATTTATCGTACCATTCTTTGGCTGCTTCTACTTCCGGCATCGTTAATTGATGGCCAAAGTCCTCCCAATGCAATTCAACATTTGCACCGGCACCCTTTAATAATTTTTCAAGATCTGTTGATTCCTCTGCTGGGCAAATCGGATCGTTTGTACCTGCGGCAATAAATACGGGAACCCCGGTTAAATCCGGCAAATCCGTTTCACGGTTCGGAACCATTGGATGGTGCAGGCTTGCACCTTTTAACGCATCTGAATACGTAAACAGCAAATTAGCTGCTATATTGGCGCCATTTGAATAGCCGATGGCAATGACATTTTTACGGTCAAAACCATGTTCTTCAGCCGCCTGCCCAATAAAATCGTAGAGCTCTTCTGTACGGAATTTCAAATCTTCCATATCAAAGACACCTTCTGACAAGCGCTTGAAAAAACGCGGCATGCCGTTTTCCGATACAGTTCCGCGAACGCTTAACACCGAAGCCTCTGGATCGATGTGAGACGCGATAGCTAATAGGTCGTTCTCATTTCCACCCGTGCCATGGAGCATGAGGAAAGTCGGTTTAGAAGTATCGGTGCCTTGCTGGTAAATGTGTTTCATCATTTGAAAACCTCCAGTTAGTAATATAGTGAAGCTTATTAAAACTTCATGATTCGGCTTGCTTAACTTAGCTATCTAAATAGTTCCCTATTTTAGAAAAAAAGAAACTTATCTCGAATTCAAGATAATAATAACATAAACTTTCTGTTTTTCCAAAAGAAAAGGTCCATTGCACGTATGTGCATGGACCTTTAACTGTCTTTACGCTTCTGGATTCAACATCTCTTCGAGATTCTCTTTTGAGAATAAGTAGTTTTCATTACAGAAATGGCATTGCGCTTCTGCCTGGCCATCGGTGACGATCATATCTTCAATTTCGGCTGTTCCAAGACTTTGTATGGCTCTGGAAATACGCTCTCTGGAGCATTGGCATTGAAATTGGACAGGCATTTCGTCAAGCACATTTACATTGCCTGCGCCCAATACTTCATTTAAGATATCTTCCGGAGTCATCCCTTGGCGAACCATGTTGGAAATAGTCGGAATGACTTTCAAACGCTCTTCGATTTCAACGATCACTTTTTCTTCAGTTCCGGGCAGCAATTGAATAATAAATCCTCCTGAAGCCTGAATCGTGTTATCCGGGTTAACGATGACACCGACTCCTACTGAAGAAGGAATTTGCTCAGATGTGACGATATAGTGGGTAAAGTCATCTCCTAGTTCACCTGATACTATTGGAACCTGTCCAACAAACGGCTGTAGCAACCCAATGTCTTTTGAAACCGACAAAGTCCCCTCTGTACCGACAGCTCTTCTGACATCGAGCTTGCCTTGTTCGTTCAAATCGAAATGGGTTAATGGATTCGTCACATAGCCCCGTACTTCGCCTTTGGCATTTGCATCCACCAGAATGGTTCCGATCGGACCCCCTCCATTGATGCGGATCGTCAATTTCTCTTCACCTTTCATCATGGCACCGAGCATGACGCTTGCTGTCATGGAGCGGCCAAGCGCGGCTGAAGCAGTCGGCCATGTATAATGTCGGCGCTGAGCTTCTCCCACAGTTTCTGTTGTACGTGCAGCATATGCCCGCACTTGCCCATCATAGGCTAATGCTTTCACTAAATAATCGTTCATAAGGTTCTCCCTTTCTATATCAAGCGGCCATTATTGGATGGCTTGTTTTTTCATACGAACTTTGTCTGGAGTCACGTCATCACCAAGCGGATCGATGACTTTCATGCTGGTGACAGTTGATTCTACCTGTCCTCGGATTGACCGCAAATAGTCTTCGCGCAATACTTGACGCTCTACTTTTTCTGCGTTTGTCAGTCCTTCTTCGCGTGCTTTTTTTGCTAGTTGATTGATACGCGGCAAAATTCCAATCATTTCCCTCACTCTTTTCGTATTTATCCGACCAGCTTCCGGGACAGCCACTCGGTTAATTTTTTTGTTTTCTCTTGAAACCGCGGTTCTCTCATTCTTTCAGAAAGAACGGCAATCGTTTCCTGTTCCATCCGTAAACGCCAGGCACTTTCAGCTTCAAGCATCAGATCTGTCAGCAAGCAGCAGCGTTCCGGCTCTTCAAGTTCCAGTAAATCACCCAATACACCACTCGGCGAATAGAGCGCTTGCTGTCCTTCAATTGCTTCATATATATTGAACACACTGATGTTTTCAGGTTTTTTATTGAGTTTAAATCCACCTTTAACCCCTGGTACAGAAGTGATCAAGCCTGCACTGACCAGTTTTCTCAATAATTTTTGAAAATACGTCGGGGAAGTTCCCAATTGTTGACTGATGGCTTCTCCCGGAAGTACTGCTTTATCCGGCAACATATTCAATAAAAGAAGCGCGTACACCGATTGTTCTACACCTGGTTTCATATGCACCCAAATCACCCTCTTTCAATTACGGATAAACTTTATCCTTGTTATCCATATTAAACTATCTCGAATTAAAAGTAAATGATAGTGCTTGCTCTTTTGATAATAGTAAAAGGCCATCCAAGTGGATGGCCTTCAACATTCTGAATTAGTTAGTTGGATTACTTGTACTTCATCTCTTACTCGCTGTAAATCAGGAAAAGCTAGAGGATTCCCGATACTGCCCCGTATACTAGTGCCATCAAGATGACAAATGCCGGATGGACTTTCCTTATCTCCAGCAGCCAATAGCTGACAACAATCAGAATGACAGTCTGCAGCGTGCCGGATGTATCCACAGAAGTCATGAAAAATTGCAGCGTCATAGCGCCAAGCAATACAGCAATAACAGGCCGAACAAGTTTTGTAATGTTTTTGACT
>JASLAI010000360.1 GCA_030147225.1 Planococcus sp. (in: firmicutes)
CGCATCGCCGTCCGAAGACGCACGATTCGCTTTGATCTGTTTGCACTGATCAGTAAGTTTTGCGCGGGCCGTTTTGCGCGGCCGTTGCTGTATGTTGACGTTTTGCTGTTCAGTTTTCAAGGTTCAGTTCGCCGCACTCATTAGCGACTTGATTAATATACCACGGTCGTATTATAGAGTCAACACTTTGGCGTGGTTTTTTTCACAACTTTATTATAACAGAAAATTCTTAATAAAAAGATTACAAAAGTGTTACAATTTCGAAAGGAAATCCCCTCTTTACATTGAAGGCATCACCAAATATTAAAGGCTTTCCCATCCTTGGCGGAGAATTGAAATTTCTCTGTAAGAAAGACCTGCGTACATTTTCATAAGCAGACTTTAAACTGTGGATTTGTTTATACAGCTTTCCCTCCTCATCGAAAATATTTTGAGTTTCTTCTATATATAACCTACTTTCGAAAAATATGCGATAGAAAAAAGTCCGCCAGCAAAATGGCGGACTTTAATATTCACACTAAGAAAACAAAATACAAGATGAAAATTACGAATAGACCGTACATGATTGGATGAACTTGCTTGGCCTTTCCTGAAGCGACCATTGTGATTGGATAAAAGATAAACCCAATCGCGATTCCTGTTGCAATACTATAGCCAAGCGGCATAGCAATCATCGTCAAGAATGCTGGAACTGCAATTTCAAATTTAGTCCAATCTATCTTTCCAAGCGCCGAAACCATCAAGACACCTACGATGATTAAAGCTGGAGCTGTAACTGCGCTTGTAATTACTTCAAGCAAGGGATAAAAGAAAATCGATAATAGGAACAATAAACCAGTGACGACAGCAGCAAATCCGGAACGCGCACCTGCTGCAACTCCAGACGTCGATTCAATGTATGAAGTCGTCGTCGACGTACCGAAAATTGCTCCGCTTACTGTAGCAATCGAATCTGCCAAAAGTGCTTTGCCGGCTCTTGGCAATTTGTTATCCTTCATCAATCCAGCTTGGTTAGCTACAGCGACCAAAGTTCCTGCTGTATCAAAGAAATCGACAAACAAAAAGGTTAGGACAACTATAAGGAACTGGATATTCAGCAATGAACCAAAGTCATTGAAGATCGGTTCAAGCGCTACACCAAAAGTAGGCGCCATACTCGGAACATTTAAGTCAACGACTGCACTCGGCAAATTGACTACTCCAAAAATCATCCCGGCAACTGCTGCAATCAAAATTCCGAAAAAGATTCCGCCATGAATTCCACGGACTATGAAGATAACTGTGATGACTAAACCAAAAATAGCCAACAGTGCGGAGCCATTCGATAAATCACCCAAGCCAACCATAGTATCTGGATTGCTGACAATAATGCCCGCATTCTGCAAACCGATAAAGGTAATGTACAGACCAATTCCCGCACCCACCGCATATTTTAATTCGGCAGGAATTGCATTGATGATTAACTCCCGTAGACCTGTTAATGTAATAAGAATAAAAATAAGACCGGAAAATAAAACACCTGTTAAAGCCGTTTGCCAAGGAATTCCGTAAGTAAGAATAACCGTATAGGCAAAGAATGCATTGAGCCCCATACCTGGAGCAAGAGCGATTGGATACTTCGCTAATATCCCCATTACTAAACACCCGATTGCAGCAGCTAAAGTAGTTGCCATAAAGACAGCTCCGTAATCCATCCGCATCGCATCCGGAAGATCTGGTACCGACTCCAATGTTAATGTCAGCGGGTTGACGACAAGAATATACGCCATAGCCAAAAATGTTGTTAAGCCGCCGATAAACTCCCGACGGTAATTTGTCCCCAGTTCTTCAAACTGAAAATACTTCTTCATTCTAATTCCTCCGAATGCCTGTGTATAAATTCTACAAAAGAAAAACGCATACAGCGGATTGCCGTATGCGTTCGATTTATCCCACCAATTGAAAATTGAAGGGCATCCTACTCTGAAAGTGAGCGGACTAAAATCGTAGTCGAGTCATTTACGGTAACTCGGTAGAAACTTTCGGGCCATATCCCCGACATTATACGACAAGCTTATTTAATTTCTTTCGTAATATATCATGTATAAATGTATTCCACAATAGTAAACACGAACATTTATTTGAAAAAATCAAAAAAAGTTCGTAAAAAAGACAAAGGTGTCAGCTGCTACAGCTGACACCTCCAAAATTATTCCCACTCAATTGTTGCTGGTGGCTTGCTCGTAATGTCGTACAGCACACGGTTAATGTGATCCACTTCGTTAACCAGTCGAACACTGATTTTTTCAAGGACTTCCCAAGGGATACGAGCCCAATCAGAAGTCATCCCGTCAATTGAAGTGACCGCACGGATCCCGATCGCGTAATCGTAGGTACGGGCATCACCCATTACGCCAACACTGCGAAGATCCGGCAAGACGGTAAAGTACTGCCAAATGTCACGATCAAGGCCGGCTTTGCTGATTTCATCCCGTAGAATCCAGTCAGACTCACGGACGATTTCCAATTTTTCTTCCGTGACCGCTCCCATGATGCGAATGCCAAGACCAGGACCTGGGAATGGCTGGCGCCAAACGATTTCATCCGGCATGCCAAGCTCTTTTCCAAGAACGCGCACTTCATCCTTAAACAGGGTGTTCAATGGTTCAATCAATTTAAACTGCATATCTTCCGGCAATCCCCCAACGTTATGGTGAGATTTAATGGTTTGTGCAGTTGTCGTACCACTTTCGATAATATCGGTATAAAGTGTTCCTTGCGCAAGGAAATCCATGCCTTCCAATTTTGAAGCTTCATCATCGAATACATAGATGAACTCATTGCCGATGATTTTGCGTTTTTTCTCTGGGTCTGTTACGCCTGCCAATTTGCTCATGAAGCGATCGCGCGCATCAATTTTGATGACGTTCATATTGAATCCGTCAGCGAATGTCTTCATGACACTTTCCGCTTCCCCTTTACGAAGAAGACCATGGTCTACGAACATGCATGTCAATTGATCGCCAATCGCTTTGTGAATCAAAACAGCAACTACCGATGAATCCACTCCGCCGCTAAGTGCACAAAGCACTTTTTTGTCGCCGACTTCTTCACGGATTTTTTCAATTTCCAATTCGATGTAATTTTCCATTGACCAGTCATCATTCATACCGCAAACGTCATAGACAAACTTGCGCAACAGATCATTCCCGTAAATGGAGTGGCGGACTTCCGGATGAAACTGAACGCCATAGAATCCGCGGCTTTCATCAGCCATGGATGCGATCGGACAGCCTGCACTTGTTCCAACAACATCAAAACCTGGAGGTGCTGCAGTAACCAAATCACCATGGCTCATCCACACAATCTGTTCTTCAGGCAGGTCTTTAAAAATTTTGCTTTCTTTGGTCAGTTTCAGCTCTGCTTTGCCGTACTCACGGTTTTGGGATTTCTCCACATTTCCTTTCAAGTGCAAAGCCATCAGCTGCATGCCATAGCAAATCCCTAAAATCGGCAAGCCCATTTCAAAAATCGCATCATCGATGGAAAAAGCGTTTTTATCGTAAACAGAATTCGGACCGCCTGAAAAAATGATTCCGGTGGCATTCATCTCTTTAATTTCTTCAGCAGTGACTGTGTGTGGATGAAGCTCACTGTAAACACCGATTTCACGAATGCGGCGAGTGATCAACTGATTGTATTGACTTCCGAAATCCAAAACGACGATTTTTTTCTGCTCTTTCAACATTGGACTAACTGGCAAAACCTTCACCTCTTCTATTCAATTCAGGTCTCAAAATAGCAAAAGAACGCGAAAATTAGACCTCGCGTTCTTCTGCTCTACATCAAAAAGGCGAATGCACATGTCTGAAAGCATGCGTCATCCACCTTCATAGTCAAGTCATTTCCGGGGACTTGGTAGAGACATCCGATCCATATTACCGGACATATATGAGGGCACCTGTAATCTATAATTTTCTCAATTGTACAAGCTAAAAGCTGTAAAATCAACCGCTTGTGCGATTGATTAAATTTTCCCAACTTTCCCTCAACTCATGCCAGTCAACGGATTCAGCATCGCCGCCGTAGACTGTTCGTTCGTAAGCCTCTGTCAACTCCGACATTTCTCGCGTGCCGAAAAACGAATCGATATAAGCAGCATAGGACCTCAAAGTCTGCCCAGGCTTTCTGGATATGCCATACAACTCCAGTTGTTTCAACAAACGAAGATATGCTTTTTCAAAGCGTTCTGTACCGCCTCCACGCATTCGGTAGTAGGAAACCAACAATTTCGGCATCCACTTATGGCGAATTTTAAAGAGAACGGCCGCCAGAATTGCTCCTCCCACCATTGCCCAGATCAGTTTCCAGCGATTAGCCGCAATGAAATCAGATAAGCCATCCCAGAAAGAAGGGCCAGAAGCCACAGCAGCTTCTTCCTCGTCTGTATTTTCCGGCTCTTCTGCTGCCGGTTGTTCCAGTTGATCTGGCTGCTCGGGATCAGCTGCATCTAGCTCCAGATCAAAATCGATAGACGAAGCTCCGGTAAAGCCGATCGTCGGTTCGAACAACATCCATCCGACTCCAGGCATATAAGCTTCAACCCAGGAATGGGCGTTATTATTAGTCACCTGATAAATATCGGTGTCTCCTTGTGAATCGATCAGCTCCCCTTCGTTAAACCCTTTTACCCAGCGAGCGGGAATATCAAGAGAGCGAAGCAAGACCACCATAGATGTTGAAAAATTATCGCAATAGCCTCTTTTGGTTTCAAACAGAAACTGATCGACGTAATCTTGGTCAGCTTCAGGAACAGGAATATCAGATTGACTGTATTCAAATCCAGATGTACTGAAATACCGCTCAATGGCACGCGTTTTGTCATAAACTGTATCGCTGTTATTAGTAATTTCAACAGCTAAATCCCTGACACGCTGCGGCAGCTCTTCTGGCAATTGTAAAAAGCGATCATACTCTGAGGAAAGCTCAGCAAGATCTTCCTCGCTCGTTTCTCTTAAAGCCGTCAAACTATAACTCGGCTCGTTAAATAAGATTTCATAATTCTCGGGTTCGAATTCTTGTCCATTTTGATACGTTTCAAAACGTTGATCAGCAGTGTTATATTGGTAATTCGGCGACTCGTCCATAGAAAACGATTGTGTTCCATAGGGATAAAGCACAAACGGAAAATCCTGCTCCATTGACAACAATGCTGTATCCGGCTCTTCTTCAGCAGAAATAAAACCTGTATCAACTGTTTCATTGTTGCCATAGACAGCCGCTTCTCCCACGTTCTCCTTCAATTCCCACCCTTTAGTGGTATAAGTATCTTTTGATTCGACTTTCCAGTATTGACCTTCCGGCACTTCTGCACGGAAAACTGGGGTATCGTCACCAATAAAAGAACCACCCAACCTCGAATCATCTACTCCATAGCCGATTCTGCCGACATTTCCTCCGCTGCCAACACCACCCTGTCCAGAGAAAGAAGTGATAAACGGAACAGGATCCGGCCAAATCGGTTCTGCTTTCGGCAAATACAGCGCTATTGCGGTTGAAACAGCCACCAGCAAAACAAGCGGCACCGCAAATATGGCCATTTTATCCGTACGCTCCAAAATGTTATGCCCTTCCATCCACCTGGCTAAATGCAGCAAACCTGCGAGCAGCAGGCCAATGACCATAATCCGGATAATAGCTGTTTCTCCCGAATATGGACTGAATGTATCAAGAACTGCAATAAA
>JASLAI010000389.1 GCA_030147225.1 Planococcus sp. (in: firmicutes)
CTCCAGTGCTTTGTTCTGGAAATATGGGATTTTAGAGAACGGTTTGTGAAAATCCAGAGCGGAATAGTAGTCATTAAAAATAATCAGTTCGATTTATATGGTTCGGTTTATTTCTATGCTACTATGAAAGAGACGAAACTACGAATCTAATTCTTCGGGGCAAGGTGAAATTCCTTACCGGCGGTGAGCAGGCAACTGCAAGTCCGTGACCCGGGTGGGCGAATGCAGGCATAGGCCACTATGCTATGAGCGTCCAAGCGGTGGAGCTGGTGAAACTCCGGCACCGACAGTTACAGTCTGGATGGGAGAAGAATCTAGAGATCGGTTTCGTTATGTGCCTCTTCTTTTCAATCATTTGAAATTGAAAGGAGGAATTTGTATGACCCTATCAGTTTATCAGGGAGCAGTCTCTGGAATTACAAGGTTTCCATCCTTAACTTTGTCCTTTTCCTCAATGGAAACTGGGCTTTTTAAAGGTACTACAAATTGCCGAAACGTCGGCCATCTTGCTAAAGAAGCAAGGCACATGTATAAACCCTTCACAAAAATCCTTTCCTCACCACCCATACGCCCCATGGTGAAAAGCACCCAAATACTCGTACGACCCCAATCGAATACGCTCTGGCGAACGGAGGAGTGTGCCTAAATGTTTACAGGTATAGTTGAAGAAGTTGGCCACGTGGCTTCGGTCCGTGCCAAACCGCAGGCAATGGAGTTAACCATTTCCTGTTCACTGATTTTAGAGGACATTAAACGCGGAGACAGCATTTCCATTAATGGAGTTTGTTTAACTGTTTCGACTTTTGATGCTCAGACGTTTACGGTTGATGTCATTCCAGAAACGGTCAAATCCTCGACAATGAGTGGCTTGAAATCGGGATCGCGTGTAAATCTAGAAAGAGCGATGCCGGCAAACGGACGTTTCGGCGGCCATTTTGTCAGCGGACATATCGATGGCGTCGGCGTCATCCGATCCGTAAAAAAAGAAGCAAATGCAGTGACGAAAACAATTGAACTGGATTCTCGGCTGATGAAGTATATGATGCTGAAAGGATCCATCGCAGTTGATGGCACTTCATTGACTATTTTTGCGCTTGGAAATAATACGGTGACCATCTCTCTGATTCCGACCACACAGGAAGATTCTTTATTAGGAGAAAAAGGAATTGGAGAAAAAGTGAATATTGAATGTGATCTATTGGCAAAATATACCGAGCGTGTTCAAACAGCAGAACCGAAAATCAGCAGAAGTTGGCTGGCGGAAAATGGATTTTAAAGGGGGGCATTGAAAAGATGTTCTATACTGTAGAAAAAGCTGTCGAAGACTTGAAGGATGGCAAAGCAATCATTGTCATCGATGATGAAGACAGAGAAAATGAAGGCGATTTTATTGCATTGGCTGAATTCGCTTCACCCCAAATCGTGAACTTGATGGCAACTGAAGGAAGAGGATTGATTTGTGTTCCGATTGCCCAATCAATTGCGCAGAAGTTGGAGATTGGTCTGATGACCGATCATAATACCGACGAATTCGGTACGGCTTTCACCATCAGTATCGACCACAAAGATACCACTACGGGAATCAGTGCTTTTGAACGTTCCCACACAATCACCAGTTTGGTAAAGCCGAATGCACAAGCAACTGACTTTAAACGCCCAGGCCATATTTTTCCGTTAATCGCGAAAGACGGTGGTGTGCTTGCTCGCACAGGACATACCGAAGCCGCTGTCGATTTGGCAAAACTGGCAGGATCAGCTCCGGCGGGCGTTATTTGTGAAATCATGAATCCCGATGGGACGATGGCGCGGGTAGATGATTTGTTGAAAGTTGCAGAACGACTTGGACTTGGTATTTTGACGATTAAAGATTTGGTGTCCTATCAGCAAAAAAATCAAAACACGACAGCTTATTAATCTACTAGAGGAGATGGAATCGCATGACTGTACATTTTGAAGGATATTTAAATGGTGAAGGACTGCGGATCGGCATTGTTGTCGGACGCTTCAATGAATTTATTACCAGTAAACTGTTAAGCGGCGCAGAAGACGCTTTAAAACGCCATGGCGTTGAAGAGGATAATGTTTCGATCGCTTGGGTACCAGGAGCTTTCGAAATTCCGCTTGTGGCAAAGAAAATGGCAGTGAGCGGCAACTACGATGCCATCATCACTTTAGGGACAGTCATCAGAGGCGCAACTCCTCATTTCGATTATGTTTGCAGCGAAGTGGCTAAAGGCGTATCAAGAGCTAGTGACCAAGGCAATATTCCAGTCATCTTCGGTGTCTTGACGACAGACTCCATTGAACAGGCAATTGAACGCGCAGGAACAAAAGCCGGCAACAAAGGCTGGGAATCAGCAGCTGGAGCTATTGAAATGGCCAATCTAATGAAGAAATTGTAATGCAGTACTCCTGAGCTTTGCTCAGGAGTTTTTTTAGGTTAAAAGATAAAATTTGGGGGAATATGTTGTATAAGGAGATTAGGACAGGCGAATCATGCTTTATGCCAATTGTATATTGCTTTGTCCACATTCTATAAAGCAAGGGATACCTTTAAGGCAGTAAAAATTGCTCATTCCATTCTCACCAAGTTTCTTTGCCCTTATAGGTAATAGGATTAATTGAAAGTTTTTTACTATAAATAAGCATGTCCGTATTAACGTGCAGCAAAATTGAATCAAGGTGGGAAACTATGAATAAGACAATTTATTTGATTAGGCATTGCCAGGCAAGCGGGCAGGCACCAGACGCAGAACTGACAGATGTGGGAAGAAAGCAGGCGCAAGAATTAGCAGAATTTCTACAGAATCGGCAGGTGGTTCATTTTATCTCCAGTCCTTTTACGCGCGCCATCCAGTCTATCGAACCAGCAGCTGACCAGTTGGGGTTGCCGATCGAAATTGATGATCGCTTGGCTGAACGTGTACTGAGTTCTGAAGATATGCCCGACTGGATGGAAAAATTGGAGAAATCGTTCGGCAATGAAGAGTTAAAGTTTTCCGGAGGTGAATCGGGAAAAGAAGCGACTGATCGGGCAATGGAAGTATTGAACGAAATGAAAGACAAAACCGCAGCAGTGACTCACGGAAACTTACTCGGCTTGCTGCTGAAGCAGATTGACGAAAGCTACGGCTTTTCAGAGTGGAGAAAGCTGACAAACCCTGACGTTTATGAAGTGGAAATAAGAAACGGAAACGTTTCTGCTGCACGAGTATGGAACTGACTCCGTAAAAAAGCCGACGGCAATTTTCTGCTGACGGCCGGTGTGATTTGTTATCCAAGTGTGTTGCCGCTATCTGGAATCGGATTATTCTTCAGCATGCCTGCTAGATGATAAGTATTATAAGCAAGCCGTTGAATAGCGGATTTAGTGAACTCGTTGTCTCTTCCTGTGTCCATATAAGAATCGCCGGGACCTGCTTCACCAACCCAATACGCATCAACATTCGGTGGAATAACAAAGCCGATATGAGAAAGCCCATATAGAATGGAAGCGGCGGAATGTTTAGCTCCATCTTCGTTTCCGGTTATCGCGACACCCCCGACTTTGTTGTAGAAAATAGCTTGTCCTTTATCGTTGGTGACACTGCTGCTGCCATACAGACGCTCGATGGCTTGCGTGGCCAATGAACTTTTTTCGCCAAGCCAAATGGGCGTTCCGATAATAACAATGTCTGCGGCCAATACTTTTTCCAGAATCTGCGGCCATTCATCTCCTTCGCCCATATCATCCTGGACACCATAGGCGATGGAATAATCAGCTAAACGAATAATTTCAGATTCGACGCCCAATTGATTAAAATGAAATTGAACATCTTTAATGAAGCCTTCGGTATGAGAAGGTTCTTTTGATTTTTTTAGCGAAGTGTTTAGGAAAACCGCTTTTAATGGTTGCATCGTATCGCTCCTTTTGAGTATTGGGGTAGTATTAGTCGATCGTTTTTTGCACACTTCAGTACGGAAAAGTATAAAAGAAAAGCTTTCACTAACAGTTTTTTCTTAATTTATGTGAAATGCGAAGCTGCTGCTGATTTGCAGAATTCAATTTCAACTTATACAGTTTCTTATTCCCGTTTGGGATGGATATATGCAACATTCGATTCGACTATTCGTCTGTAGAAAAGAGGTGTTTCAAATGAAAAAAACAGATGCAATGCCATATTTGCTTATTTTTCTTTTGCTAATGATTAAAGTAAGCGCTTTTCGTGCGCTTATTTTTGATGCAAAGTCGATTTTACATATTGTTTTGATTGAATTTCCGATGTGGGCTCTGCTGCTGTCGGTAGTTTTGCTATTGGCTAAAAACCATTTGTGGAAAGCAGTTTGGATTTTCAATTTCTTGGTTTCTGTTATCTTTTTTGTGGTGACACTTTATATCCGCTATTATTCTACTATTCCTTCCTATTACGATTTGCAGCAGCTGGCTCAGACCAGCTCGGTCAGCAACACCATAACGATGCTGTCGACTCCATGGGATTTGCTGTTTTTCCTGGATGCCGTTTTGCTGATCTTCCTGGCAAGGCGTTGGAAACAACCAGTGAAATTTGCGGCTATGAAGTATGTAGCTGTCAGTATGGCAGCGGTTTGTACGGTTACGGTCGTTTATGGGCTCCAGCAGCCGATTATCGACGTTTCATATTTTGCAAAGGAAAATGGATTCCTGCAATCCCAAGTCGTTCAATTGTATAACCGCTCGACTGAAACAGCTCACGCCTCTTCAAGCAAATTATCGGCAAAAGAACTGGAAGAGCTAAAAGGCAATAAGTATGTAGAAGTCAGTGAACAGCAAAGCTTTGGGCTTGCTGAAGGCCGGCACCTGTTTATCATTCAAGTGGAATCCTTGCAGAACTTTGTCGTTGGCCGAACGTTGGATGGCCAGGAAATTACCCCGAATCTCAATGATCTGTTGAGTGAAAGTGCTTATTTTTCAAATGTCTTCCAACAGATAGGGGCCGGCACAACCTCTGACGCAGAATGGATGGTCAATACAGGATTGTATCCGCAAGGTATGATTCCCACAGCCAATAGCCTGACGGGTAAAGAAGCACCTTCATTGGCACGAACATTAAAGGAAAAAGGCTATGGTTCTGCCACCTACCACGCCGATGATGTGACATTTTGGAACCGCGACATCCTATATCCAGTTCTGGGCTACGAAGAAATTTTTTCCATTGATGATATTCCCAATATTAAACAGGTTGGTTTTGGTCCGGCAGATGAAGTGCTTTTTGATTTTGCAGCGAATGAACTGCCTAGGCAGCTGAAATCCTATGAACGCATCTATTCCAACATCGTGACAGTCACCAGCCACACACCTTTCGACATGCCCGACAATATGCAGTATCTGGATTTGCCCGCTGAATACGAAGGCACGTACATCGGTAATTATCTGCAATCGATCCGTTATGCAGACGAACAGATCGGTTTATTCATTGAAGAATTGAAAGATCAGGGTATTTACGATGAATCCTTAATTGCTATTTTTGGGGATCATTCGGGCATGCATGGTACGCTAGTGACTGAAGAAGATCGTCAGCTCTTGGGTGGTTTTTTAGGGCATGAATATTCCTTAAAAGATCAATTTACTATTCCTCTGATTTTTACGGGAGGGAATCTGTTCGAAGAAACTGAAATGACACGTCTCGGAGGCCAGACGGATATTATGCCGACCTTGCTTGCACTGCTTGGCGTTGAACATGAAGAGCCGATGATGGGACATAATCTGTTCGAGTATAAAAAGAACCTATTGGGCATGCGCTATTATATGCCAGGGGGATCATATATTCAGTCAGAACAACTGTATAAAGCACCGGGAGCCAAACTGCCGGCAGTTCTGTATGATCTGAAAACCATGGAAGAGCGGCGAAAAAACAGCGAGGCAAAAAAACACATTGAAGATACGCAAACTCTAATGAATTATGCAGATACTTTACTGAAAGGCTATATCGAGGAATAATTTCCTCAGTTAGGATGAAGCCGTTATAATAGATAGTAAGTATGAGACAAGGGGGAACTGGTCGATGGTGAAAGAATTTGAAAAAGAAGTCATGCAGGCAATGGATAAGATGTTTGAAAACGAAATGAAAAAAGTCAATGATGCACTTGAGCAGGATCTTTTAATTTCTTTAATTGGTGAAGTAAATGCCGGCAAATCATCCACTGTCAATAAAATCATTGGGGAGGATATTGCCAGCACCAACCCGATGCCAGGGGAAACAGTCAGTGTGGATCCTTATAATATCCGTGGACTTGAAAATATTAAGTTTATGGATACTCCAGGATTAAATGACCCGAACGATGAAAATCCTAAAAAAACCTTGGAGTTTGTCCAGAAATCCGATGTCGTGCTGTTTTTCCTGAATGCCGCAGGCACCGTATTTTCCGAAAGTGAAAAAGAAAAGTTCAATGAAATCGAAAAACACAATAAGGACATTTTGATTGTTCTTAATAAGATCGATGCTGCTGAGAATATTCCATCCATCGTTCAATTCGTCAAGGAGCATACAGCTCATAAATACAAAGTCATTCCAATTTCTTCAAAAACAGAAGAAAATTTGGATACCCTGAAGAAGGAAATCCTTTTTTTGCTCGAAAAGAAGGGTAAGGATCTACTCTTCGCCAAAAGCATGAAGGAAAAATCCTCTGCCGCTACACGTTGGATTGTCGGTGCCGGCATTTCAGCCGGTGTCATCGGTGCTTCGCCAATCCCAGGTTCTGATGTATTGCCTTTGACAACCCTTCAGGCCGGGTTGATCATCAAATTATCGAATCTTTACGACAAACCTTTAACCAAAAAAGCGGCGAAAGATATGATTGTCGTCACCGCTACACAGACAATTGGGCATACCATCTACCGCCAGGCGCTGAAGTTCATTCCGGGAGCCGGTTCGATTATCGGTGGAACTGTCGCTTCATCGATGACATTAGCGCTTGGCTATGGCGTGAAATACGCTTATGAGAACAATATTGCCATAGACTACGATATGATCGGCGACTTGTTTGTAAAGTTGAAGGACCGTGACAAAAAAGCCTGATGACTGCCGAACCGCCCTTCCATTCCGGAAGGGCGGTTTTCAATTTACTTGCGTCTTTCGAATTTGTCATTTAACTTTAGAGAAAGATAGACGGAGGTGCGGGATGAAGATATTGGTTGTAGAAGATAATCCGAGCGTTAGTTCCATGCTGGAACTGTTCTTTTCAAAAGAAGGGATTCAGGGGGAGTTTGCGGCTGACGGACTGGAAGGCTACCAAAAATACAAGGACGGCATATATGACCTGCTGATCCTCGACTGGATGCTTCCAGGAATGGATGGCATCGCACTGTGCCGCAAAATCCGGGAAGAAGGAAATGCGGTCCCCATTATCATGTTGACAGCCAAAGACAGCGAATCCGATCAGGTCATCGGATTTGAAATGGGAGCGGATGATTATGTCACCAAACCATTCAGTCCATTAACTTTGATGGCGCGCATCAAAGCGGTCACTCGGCGTACGCAGAAAGCGGAGCCCGCATCAGACCTTATTCAGACCGTTCATTTTACCGTTAACAAAGAAACAAGGGATATCCTGAAAGATGGAAAAGCAGTCGATAGCTTGACGCCCAAGGAATTCGATCTGCTGGTGTTTTTTCTGCAGCATCCGAAACAAGTATTCAGCCGGGAACAATTACTGGAACAGGTATGGGGCTATCAGTTTTATGGCGATGAGCGAACGGTAGACGTCCACATCAAGCGCCTCCGCAAAAAAGTAAATGGCGGGGACAAGCTATTCCATACAGTATGGGGAGTTGGCTATAAATTTGAAGAACACGCGGATTAAGTATTTCTATCAGCTGATTGCCAGCCATATGAGCATTTTGCTGATCGCTTTCCTGATTTTGAGTATTTTGTTTGTCCGCTATGTGGATGATTTTGCTTATAACGAAAAAGCAAAAGAGCTTGAAAGTTATGGTGAACAAATCATTGATGAACTTGAACGGCCGCGTCCCGGGATGAACCTGCAATCCTATGTTTCGATTTTAGAATCTCAAAACATCAGTTTTATTGTTTTTGACCAGCAAAGCCGTATTTTGTACCCGGTGTCTGGCTCTTTTCCGCCTGTGGAACTCACGCAGGAAGAATGGAACATCATAGAGCAGGGAGAAACGCTTGTCGTCAATCGCGATGTGGAGCGATTCGAGTTCACGGTTACATTTGTGGCCATGCCTTATTTCGAAAACAACCAATTAGCAGGCGGCGTCTTGCTTGCTTCGCCTGTCAGCGGCATTAGTGAAATGATTGCCGAATTGAATAAAACCTTGATCACCACAATCTTAATTGCTTTAGCGATTGCGCTGTTATTCAGTTTATGGCTGTCGAAAATGCATGTCAGCCGAATTCAGCGGATGCGAAAAGCGACTTCCATGATTAGTGAAGGCCATTATGACGTCAATCTCCCAGAATCGAACTTTGATGAATTTGGTGACTTGGCACATGACTTCAATAAAATGGCTGCCAAACTCCAGCAATCGAATGAGGAGATCGACCGGCTTGAGAACCGGCGGCGCCAGTTCATGGCGGATGTCTCGCATGAGATGCGGACGCCTTTGACAACAATTGCGGGCATCATTGAAGGACTCCGGAACAATATGATTGAGGAAGGCCAACGGGAAAAAGGCATCCGTCTGGCAAGCGAAGAAACAAAGCGACTGATGCGCCTGGTTAATGAAAACCTGGATTACGAAAAAATCAGATCCAATCAAGTTGTGCTGGCAAAAGAAGAAATCGAAGCAGATGAACTTTTGGAGATTATCCAAGAACAGCTCTATCTCCAGGCGAAAGAGAAAGGGAATCGTATTGTCATTGAAACGAATCCTGGTGATATCATTTATGGAGATATGGATCGGTTGATTCAAATTTTGATGAATATTGTTAAAAACGCTATTCAATTTACCGAAAACGGAATTATTTCTTTAGCTGCCCATTCGGAAGTAAATCACATGGTCATTACAGTGGAAGACAATGGGGCAGGAATTGATGTTAAAGAAATCGATTTGATTTGGCGGCGTTTTTATAAGGCTGATCTGTCTCGTGGAAGCGGTCAGTTTGGACTGGGTTTATCGATTGTCAGAC
>JASLAI010000362.1 GCA_030147225.1 Planococcus sp. (in: firmicutes)
GTTATTGATTGCACCAAGCTTATCGCTTGCGGCGCCAAGTACGATGGAGATGCATGGGATTTTGTTTCACGCAAAGCACAGCCAAAAGAAGCTTTGCCTTTTGGAACAGTTTTGACACTCGCAGCAACCGGTTCTGAAATGAACGCCGGTTCCGTTATTACCAATGAAGAAACACAAGAGAAGTATGGCTGGGGAAGCCCGCTGTCATTCCCACAATTCTCAATACTTGATCCGACATATACCTTGTCGGTACCAGAAAACCATACGGTCTATGGAATTGTTGACATGATGTCGCATATTTTCGAACAGTATTTCAATGATGCCAGCAATACACCGGTTCAGGACCGGATGTGTGAAGGTGTCTTGAAGGCGGTTATTGAAACTGCGCCGAAATTAATGGAAGATCTTCAAAGCTACGAACACCGTGAAACGATCTTGTTTGCAGGGACGATGGCTTTGAACAAGTTCCTTGAAATGGGTTACAGAGGCGACTGGGGATCACACAATATTGAACATGCTGTATCGGCTGTCTATGACATTCCGCATGCCGGTGGATTGGCAATCCTCTTCCCGCAGTGGATGCGCCATAACGTGAAAGTGAATCCAGCTCGTTTTGCTCAAATGGCAGTCCGTGTCTTTGACGTAGATCCAGAAGGCAAATCGGAATCTGATATCGCTAACGAAGGAATCGATCGCTTGGTGGCGTTCTGGACTTCTCTAGGAGCACCTACGCGTTTAGACTACTACGACATCGATGATTCAAAAATTGATGTAATGGTGGAAAAAGCCATGGTCTATGGTGAATTCGGTAATTTCGCAAAATTGAAAGACGAAGACGTTAAAGAAATTCTTCAAGCGTCTCTATAATAAAAAAGGCTCAGCGCTTAGCGCTGAGCCTTTTTTGTTTGTTTAATTTTGATCAAGTGCAGCTGGGCGGCTGCTTAAGTGCGTCCAATGTGTTTCGCCATCGTCTGCATCTAGAGAAACAATCACGTCAGCGACACTTGGCTGGCTGAGGATCAGTTCTGCCAAGCGTTCCTGCAGGGCATCTGCTTGCGTAACGTTTAATTGCGGATCAACTTCGATTTTTGTTTCAACATGGAGAAATTCTCCTTCTTTAACTACTTCAAGTTCTCTAATATCTCGAACATCGGGATGATCGGTCAATAGATGGGCGATATGGTTGACCATCTGTTCATCCGTTTCACCAATAGCGCCGCGGGCATTATCCAAAAAGACTTTCCCGACAACGTACAGCATCATAAAGCCAATTGCGATGGAGGCAGCACCTTCAACTTGCAGGAAGCCTGTATAATGTGCAATCAATACTGCAATTAAAGCCAGAACTCCACCTGCAGTGGCCACAAGGTCTTCCAGGAATACTAATTTAGTAGCAGGTTTTGCCCGGTTTAAATGTGCGAAGCTCGTAGTTAAGGGAGCCATTGCACCACCTTTAACGCCTGCTTCATGAAGGATCTCCTTGCCGGCTTTATATAGAACAAAGAATTCAAGAATGATAGCGATAGATAATACAACAACGCTGATAATGAAACCTTCTGCTTCAACAGGGTGGGTCAATTGATGCCAGCCCTCAATAACAGTTTCATAAGCCATGATTCCGACAATCAATACAGCGCCTAAGAGAACGATATTCAATAGACGACCAAAACCATTCGGAAAACGTTTAGTCGGCGCTTTCTTTGAAAGGGCAGAACCGATAAAGACAAAATACTGATTGGCTGCATCCCCGATGGAGTGCATCGTCTCAGCAAACATGGCAACGTTTCCTGTAAAGAGGAAAGCGACTCCTTTCATTATGGCGATGAATGTGTTGATAATTGCTGCCGTTAAAGACGGCTTATTCCCATTTTTCAATAATCCAAAAAATTCTTTCATAAAAATTCCCCCTAGTTTAAATCAATTCAATGTCAACTTGTTTCACTTTTTCCATGTCTGATATCTCCTGGTACAGATCGATGGTGTCTTTTTCGTGTGAAAAAGACATACGAATCGTCAGTTGATGGAAAGAATCAGGGCTCTCCTTATCTGAATGAGTGATTGAAATGCTTTCGATCACTGATCCGCCTGCTTTTAATTCATCCAACACCTCCCGAATCGAAGCCCGATCGCCAACTGCGACTCTTAAATTCGCTTCAACCATTTTTAAACGCTTAGGTCCGAATTTAGCGAGCAGCAGAGGCAAAATCTCAATTCCAATCAGAACGAGCAGAACCGCTGTAACTGCTTCAATGTAGAAGCCGGCTGCAACTGCAATTCCAATTCCGCCCGCTCCCCAAATCATAGCTGCGGTCGTCAATCCTGAAATCGAATCATTGCCGCGTTTTAGTATTACTCCAGCGCCCAAAAAACCGATGCCTGAAACAATTTGGGCAGCGAGACGGAGCGGATCCATCGTAATATTAACATTATCATATTCGCTGCCTTGTGCAATATAGGCCGATTCAATAGAGATGATAGTCAATAAACAACTAAATGTAGAGATGACGACGCTTGTCTTTAATCCCACTGGCTTTCTTTTCAGTTCCCTTTCGAGACCGATAACTAAACTTAAAAGAGCAGCAATAAGAAGTTTTAAGAAAGTTTCTAACGAAGAAATTTGTAGGGCGCTAAAAAACTCCATTGGAAAAACCTCCATTTTATTGATGGTGTATTGATTCTGTATGCCGAAAGTGGCAAACTTATTACGTGTCTCGTCGGTGAAATTGAGGAAGAAGAGGTGTTTGAATGGAAAAACCGGCTATCCACCCATACATCCCTATTATAGTAGGAGTATTCTCGGTAGCGATGTCAGCTATTTTTGTGAAGATGACATCTGCTGATTCGGGAGTCACAGCTTTTTATCGCATGCTATTCTCTGTTTTAATCATGAGTCCAGTCTTCTTTCTAAAATATACCCATGAAATCAAGAAGCTAAGCAAAAGGGACTGGATCTTTACTACAGTAGCAGGGGTGTTTTTAGCCTTTCATTTTATCTTATGGTTTGAGTCGCTTAATTATACTTCAGTAGCCAGCTCCACGGTGCTTGTAACCATGCAGCCTTTATTCGCCTTTGCGGGTACATACTTCTTTTTTAACGAAAAACTTTCTATTAAGACGCTTGTAGCCGGAAGCATTTCAATTTTAGGAAGCGTCTTGATTGGTTATGGAGATTTCAGAGTGAGCGGAAGTGCTCTCTATGGAGATTTATTGGCTTTGATCGCTTGTGCATTGATTACAGCTTACTTATTGTTTGGCCAGGACGTGAGAAAGCGCTTGTCGTTGGTGACCTATACGTTTGTTGTTTACGGCATTAGCACGATAACGTTATTCTTCTATATTTTATTTAAAGGAGAATCTTTTGGTCCTTACCCAGCAACTGAGTGGATGTGGTTTTTGTTGTTGGCACTAATTCCAAATCTTCTGGGTCACACTTTATTCAACTGGGCATTAAAGTGGGTGAGTACCAATGTCATATCAATCGCCATTCTTTTTGAACCTGTAGGAGCTGCTATCCTTGCTTATTTTGTGCTTGGAGAATACTTAAGTGTGTCTCAGATTATAGGCGGAAGTATAGTGCTGGCGGGGATTTCGCTATTTGTTGCAGACTATCAAAAAATAAAAATGTACTTTTTTAGAATAAAGGCTTGATTTTTTGCTCGTGGCGGTTTATATTTATACATGTCCTTAAGACAACTCGAAAAAATATTTTAAAATAGTATTGACAACGAGATTGGGATAAGGTATATTAATAAAGTCGCCAATGAGCGCGGCAAACAAACTGAACCTTGAAAACTGAACAGCAAAACGTCAACATACAGCAACGGCCGCGCAAACGGCCCGCGCAAAACTTACTGATCAGTGCAAACAGATCAAAGCGAATCGTGCGTCTTCGGACGGCGATGCGCCAGCAAGTACCGAGCAGTCAAATGTTCTCTATAATGGAGAGTTTGATCCTGGCTCAGGACGAACGC
>JASLAI010000026.1 GCA_030147225.1 Planococcus sp. (in: firmicutes)
ACCCATGTTTCCCTTTATAGTTATCAACAAACGCATATGGACAATAAATGCTTGTAAGGGTTCATTTTTTTCACAGCGGGAATAAGATGGATAATCTGTTTTGGTTGGAGGCTATTAAAATGAAATCTTTCTTGAACCTGCTCCGTTATTTGGGTTTGGGCGTTTTTGCTGTAAGCATCATCTTATCCTTGCTCACATTGGTCAATTGGGTGTCTGGTTTCACCGAAGTTTCATGGCTTCAGATGTATTTTCTCCGCTTGTATTTATTTTTCGCAGTTTCGGGGATTTTGCTTTATATCCTTATCACGTTCCGAAGAAAAGACGATAAAAAAAAGGAGTAGCCGGGGCTACTCCTTCTGCTGTTTCATGTGCCCTCTGGAAAATCAAAAAGTTTTCCTGGCTGAATGAAACTTATTTTTTTGCTAATAATTCTTCGAAATAAGCACCGAATTCTTTTGACCGCTTCAAAATGGTGCTTGAAGACACGCCGAATTTTTCGCTTAAATCTTTTGCTGACAGCATTGGGCCTTTAACCAGTTCGTGGTCCTGAAGGAATCTCCAATATCCGGCTACAAGAGCTTCCGGTTTTTGGACAGTCGGCTGCTGGCTTACAAGATAGCTGTTTAAGATGCTTGTGATGTTGCTGATTGTTTCTTCATCAAAATCAGCTTGCTCGATGTGTTTATCGAGTTCTGTCATAACCGAATCGTGTTCTGGAGAAAGCTGAATGCTTTCTTCTACACTTCCTGTTGAATACTTGACGATTTGCTCAACTACCGCTAAGTAATTATCGCGCAAATAGCTTTCGTCTTGTGAAGCATGATCGGCAGCAATTTGTGATTTCAACTGTTCGAAGAACGGATTGAATTCTCCAACGATCGTTAAATAGCCGTTAAGGAATAAAACGCCGTTTTCTCCAACACGGGAGTCCGGAAGAAGGATTGCCAACAAGCCTTGTCCATTTTCCATATCAGTTGGTGGCTGATCTGCCATTTCAAGTGTTTCACCCGTAAAGATGTCTGTGAACTGAGCAGTTTCTGTATCGCCTTTAATATACTGGCCAAGGAATACTTTTGCATCTCTCCAGTTTTCAAGCACTTCTTTAGTTGAAGGGCGTTGGGCAAGTTCAATTTGTTTTGTCAAAAAGTCTTCCCACAGCTCCGGTTTTTTCATAAACAGGAAATTTTCAATAACAAATGCCTGAGCATCGTTTTCAGCCATTGATTGCATCAAACGTGGCTGCCAAGCCTGTTGTAGTTCACGAAATTCTGCAAGTTGCTCCTGATTTGGATTTTCCGAGAAGAACTGCTGGCGTACTTTGAACAGTTCATCATTCACCAAATCATTGATGGAAACAGTTTGCTGTTTTCCGTGACATTTCTTGTATTTCTTGCCGCTGCCGCATGGGCATGGATCATTTCTTCCTACCATTCTAATCACCTACATTTTTTATTGAGTGTAACATAAAATTGCGATACGCTCAAAAGTCTGACGATTCAGACGCCATTGCCCCTATAGAGACAGTAAATATTAAATGGCGAAATCCAAAAGTATGCACAAAGTTGATGCGGTATTATAATAAAAGGAAATAAGTACGAGCAGGAGGGGACAATGTGTATGATGATCCGGTAAAAGAAGCAATTTCCTGGATGCGTGTCATTTTTTTGACTGTACTTCTTGTCCTGGCATCCAGGCATTTTCTTTTTGAACCTGTGGCGGTTCATGGTGAATCGATGATGCCTACATTTGAGGACGATGATAAAGTCATGCTAGTTAAAATTTACACAATAGAGAATTTTGATATGATTGTCTTTGCCGCACCCAATGGAGTTAATTTTATTAAACGCGTGATTGGGGTTCCCGGTGACCGTATTTCCATGAAAGATGACCAATTATATGTGAATGGCAAGCCAGAAGCCGAACCTTATTTGGCTAAGAACCGGGAAATGGCTCATCAACAAGGTGTTGAAAAGTTGACCGATGATTTTCAGGAATTTATCGTGCCGGCCGAATCTTATTATGTATTGGGGGATAACCGATTGAATAGTATGGATTCAAGAGTAATAGGCTTTATTTCCAAAGAATCCATCCTCGGTGAAGTGAAGATTAGGCTTTCTCCTCTCGAACATATTGGAATTGTCAATTGATGCAAAAAAACTCTATAAGTTTATAAAATTTAAAAAGGACAGGTGGCCTACTTTCGGGCACTTGTCCTTTTTGAGTTTCAAAATATATTTAAGCGGTCAATTCGGTTTATTGCTTCAATAATGCGGGATTCGTCAACCAATAATCCCACGCGTACAAAACCTTCTCCGCCATTGCCGAAGCCGCTGCCTGCGGCAACTGAAATGTCCGCTTTCTCAAGCAGGTAATCAGCGAATTCGACACTGGTAAAGCCTGTGGGAACAGGAAGCCATGCGAAGAAAGAGCCTTGCGGAGCTTCAATTTCCCAGCCGATTCGCGAACATTCGGCAACCAGTACATTGCGGCGTCTTTCATAGAGATTCACAAGTTCATCCACGCATTGCTGGTCAGCGGTCAGGGCCTCAGCTGCAGCCAATTGAACTGCCGGAAATAGACCTGCGAATAAATGATCCTGAATCAAGTTCAATGCTTCGATTATTTTGGAATTGCCAACAGCAAATCCAATACGCCAACCGGCCATGTTGTAGGTTTTCGATAAAGTATACATCTCGATGCCAACTTCTTTTGCTCCTTTGGATTGCAGGAAGCTTACCGGTTTTTTTCCTTCAAAGCCTACAGCTCCGTAGGCAAAGTCATGGACGACAGCAATGCCATTGTCTTTTGCAAAGGCAACGGTTTCATCAAAAAAGTCCCCATTCGCCACAGCGCCTGTCGGGTTGTTTGGGTAATTCAAATACATTAGCTTTGCACGCGTTCGGACGGATTCCGGTAAGTCGCCGTAATCAGGCAAATAGCCGTTTTCAGGACTCAAGCGCATCAGTTCATAGTCAATGTCAGCGAGCGGCGCTCCCGACAGGTAATCAGGATAGCCAGGGTCTGGGAGCAGCAAAAGATCCTGTGGATTCAACAAGGCTAACGGCAGTTCGACAAGACCGATTTTCGTGCCGGCCAGAATAGCTACTTCCAAATCAGGATCGATCTCGACACCGTATTCGCGTTTGTAGAAATCCACCGCCGCTTGGCGCAGCTCAGAAATTCCACGAAAAGGTGAATATTTATGAGTTTTTGGATCCGCAGCTGCTGTTTGCAGCGCTTTGATGATGTGATCAGGGGTGGGCTGATCGGGATTGCCCTGGCCAAGATTAATGACATCGCGTCCTTCCGCGATGGCTTTGCTTGTTTTAGCAACCAATGAAGCAAAAAATTGAGTAGGCAGGTTTTGCAGTCGATTTGAAAAGTCCATATAATTCTCCTTGTTTTCGAAATAATTGCACATCTATCCCAAATCTTATAGAGTTGAAGGTAACTTGTCTAGTGGAGGAGAAAACTATGAAAATTGCATGCGTTCAGATGGATATCGCTTTCGGAGAGCCGGAACTGAATTATCAGCGGGTCATGGATTATTTGAGTGAGGCGGCTGCGAACGGAGCAGATACCATCGTTTTGCCTGAAATGTGGAACACAGGATATGCATTGACGGAGCTCGAAACCTTGGCGGACAATTCAAACCGGACAGTGGAAATGCTGAAGAGTTTTGCTAAGGAGCACGCTGTTAATATTGTTGGGGGTTCTGTTTCGACGAAAAAAAATGACGGCTTTTACAACACCATGTATGTAGTAGATAAAAATGGTGAACTGATTTCTGAATACAACAAAGCACATCGTTTCGGCTTGATGGATGAGCATATTCATCTAGAGGAAGGCGATTCCCTGGGCACTTTCAAATTGGAAGACATCGTTTATGGCGGCGTCATTTGCTACGACATCCGCTTCCCTGAATGGATTCGTGCGCAAGCGCTGAATGGGGCAAAACTTATTTTTGTATCAGCCGAATGGCCGGAAGCACGAATTGACCATTGGCGCATCTTGTTGCAGGCACGCGCCATTGAGAACCAATGCTTTATCGTTGCAGTGAACCGCATTGGCAGTGACCCGAAAAACGAGTTTGGCGGCAGTACCATGGCGATTGCGCCTTGGGGAGAAATCCGCTTGGATATGAAAAAGCAAGAAGGCATCGCGTATATAGAACTTGATTTGGAAGAAGTGGAAGAGGTCCGGAAGCGGATTCCGGTTTTCGATGACCGCCGCGTGCAATTGTATGAAAAATTCAAAAAGTAGATTGACACGTGGTATGTATGTCTGTAACATAAAATTCAGTTAAATAACGTAAACTTATCAAGAGAGACTGAGGGATAGGCCCTATGACGTCCGGCAACCCCCGATTGGGAAGGTGCCAAATCCAACGGAACCCAAAAATGTTCCGAAAGATAAGTCGAGAAACTAAATTTTTCGATGCTTCTTTCTTGATGAAAGAGGCATCTTTTTATTGGCAGGAGGAAGCTATGATACAGATTGAGAAATTGACGAAAACTTACACAACTAAGCATGGCACTGTCACCGGCGTAGATAATGTCTCATTGGAAATCGGAAAAGGCGAAATTTTTGGGATCGTCGGCTACTCAGGCGCCGGAAAAAGTTCACTAATCCGATGCATCAATTTGCTTGAACGGCCAACTTCAGGAAGCGTTACAGTAGACGGAAAAAATTTAACTCAATTGAACAGCAATCATTTGAGAAAAGCGCGTTTGAAAATCGGCATGATCTTTCAGCATTTTTACTTAATCAGCCAGAAAACCGTTTACGATAATATCGCTTTTGCGCTTCGGGCGGCAGGCACCCCTGCAAAAAATATCAAAAACCGTGTAGAAGAGCTGTTGGATATGGTGGGTTTATCCGATAAACGGGACGTCTTTCCGGCTCAGCTGAGCGGCGGCCAGAAACAGCGCGTCGGCATCGCGCGAGCACTTGCCAATAATCCGGCAGTACTGCTTTGCGACGAAGCGACATCTGCACTTGACCCAAATACCACTTTATCCATATTGCGGCTATTGAAAGATATTAACCGTAAATTGAATATCACGATTGTACTGATTACACATGAAATGAATGTGGTTAAGGAAATTTGTGATCGAATGGCTGTTATGCAGGGTGGGCGTGTTATTGAAGAAGGCCAGGTTTATGATATTTTTGCAGAACCGCAAAAAGAATTGACGAAGGAATTCATCTCCAGCGTCGTATCGTTCAATGTTCCGGAACATATTTTGAGCGGATTTACCGGAACCGTAGTAAAGGTGTTGTTCAAAGGCAATGTGGCAGGTGAAGGGGTAATTTCCGACATGCTTCAGGACTACCCGGTAAAAGGCAACTTTTTGCACGGAGCGATTGAATATATTCAAGAGCGGCCTCTTGGTATTTTTATTATGGAATTGAAGGGTGCTTCGTCGGATGTAATGAACGCATTGAAGTATATGGAAAGCAGATCAGCAATTGTGGAGGTGATTCCAAATGGGCGTTGAGTGGGGACGGGTTATTGAGCTTTGGCCAGAAATTCAGACTGCATTCTTTCAGACCTTGACGATGATCGGCATCTCGTTATCTGTAGCATTGATTGTCGGCTTGCCATTGGGCATTTTATTATTCATCACAGACAGAGGTTTATTTCTCGAAAACCGACCGGTCAATTCCATCGTCGGTTTCATTGTCAACATTGTACGCTCAATTCCATTTATTATCCTATTGGTAGCACTTATCCCGTTGACGAAACTCATTACGGGAACGACAATCGGACCGATAGCGGCCAGTGTATCATTATCTGTAGCAGCCATTCCTTTTTTTGCAAGAATTGTGGAAACCTCGCTTCGTGATATTGATAAAGGAGTCATTGAAGCAGCGATTGCAGTCGGAGCTACACCGTGGATGATTATTAAAGACGTTCTATTGCCCGAGGCGAAAGCGAGCATCGTCCAGGGTGTGACATTGACTATCATCAGCTTAGTTGCCTATTCGGCGATGGCTGGTGTGGTGGGAGGCGGAGGCATTGGTGATTTGGCCATCCGCTTCGGCTATTACCGGTACGACAACACCATTATGATCGTCACAGTCGTTATTTTAATTGTGCTGGTCCAATTGATTCAGCAAGCAGGAGATTATACAGCGAAAGCCATTGATAAACGATAAGGGGAGAATGACATGAAAAAACTAGGATTAATTTTAGCGGCAAGCGCATTGGCTTTGGGAGCATGCGGCAGTGGAGAAGAAAACGAATCTTCTGGGACGACAGGAGAAGCATCAAAAGAGATTAAGTTAGGAGCGACTGCAGGCCCATACAGCGATATGCTAAACCAAGCGATTGTTCCAGGTCTGGAGGATAAAGGCTATACGGTTGAAATTGTGGAGTTCAGTGACTATATCCAGCCGAATGTGGCACTTGATGGTGGAGATATCGATGCCAACTTGTTCCAACACACCGTTTATTTGGAGAACTTTGAAAAGGAGCAGGGCATGGACCTGTCAGCATTAATCACAGTGCCAACAGCACCTATGGGCATCTATTCAAACCAATTTGACTCTTTGGAAGCTATTGAGGATGGGGCGACTATCGCCATCCCGAATGATCCGGT
>JASLAI010000038.1 GCA_030147225.1 Planococcus sp. (in: firmicutes)
AATCAACTGACAAACCTGATAAATCTTCAATGTGTCATTGGTCGCTTCATCGATGGATCGCGAACGAGAAAAGCCTCCTCCGAATGCCGTCTTGCTGTAGACGATGCTTAAATGAATAGTCCGGCCCGCACGTCGGGCTTGACGCGTTCGCATTGCTACGTCTTCACACATCTCCAAAAGAATTGTCATGATGTCCCTTTCTTCTATGTAATCACGGTACAAAATCTGTCCTTTGCCATAACTGATCTGTCCCTCAATCAAGGGAGATCCCATATCCGACAAATCGATGCCATTGGCATGCTGATGCAGTTGATTGCCCAATATGCCAAATTGGTTTTCCAGAATGGAGACATCCGCACATGCCAGATCTCCAACAGAGTAAATGCCCATACTGTTCAAGGTTTTTTCTGTCCGGGATCCGATGCCCCACATCCTGCTTAAGGGCTTTACGGGCCATAGTTTTTTTGCTACATCCCCATAGGTCCAATAAGCAAACCCTGTTTCTTTTGCTTCTAAATCAAGAGCCAGCTTCGCCATCAGCATATTTGGCCCTCCCCCTACAGAAGAAGGCAATTTGAAACAATCCAGCAGCTCCTGTTGAATACGGCGCATGGTTTCTTCAGGGGCTCCCCATAGTTTTTCGGTGCCTGTAAGCTCGATAAAACTCTCATCCACACTGTAGATATGAATCGACTCTTTCGGCACATAGGTTCCCAGCAATTCAGTAATGGCCATGGACTTCTGCAAATACAGTTTCATTTTCGGCTCGATCAGCAAAATATCCTGATGATTGGGGATTTCAAAAAGCCGCGTGCCGGTTTTTACACCAAACCGCTTTTTCATCATCGGTGACGCGGCTAAGACGACACTGCCTTTTCGCTCCTGATTTCCAACAATCGCCAAGCAGGCCTCCAGTGGATCCAGCCCAAGCTCCACCGCCGAAACACTGGCGTAAAAACCACGCATATCGATACAGAATATATAACGTTCTGGCAATTCAGGTACTCTCATAATTACCACCTCTCAAGAAGGGAACGTATGTTCTTATTCTATACCACGAATAACGCAGCGGCAATCCTTTTTAAGAAAATAAAAATAGCCACCTCCATTCAGCCGAGCTGAACACTCTTGGAAGTGGCTTTATGAAAGCAATTTCACTGAATTGCTAACATGTTACTATAGACAACAATACAATCTCTGCGTAAAAACGAATTAGCTTCTACTTGCGATTCGTCAAATTTTCTAACAACTTTACATTTCACTGAAGGCACTATATGATTAGACAAGTAAGAAGTTAGACATCCATCGTTCTTATGGGAGCACTGAAGTCCTGCTAAGATTTCAACCATGCAGAAGTTTCAACTCAGTAGGAATCATTGGGTGCCAAACCCACTGCAAGCTTTAGGAACAAAGTTTGCTTTGAAAAAGCTATCGCCTTCGGGCGGTGGCTTTTTTCGTTGTTTCCGGCAAAAATGAAACAACAATAAAAACCGGCCGGGCTGATGCCCGACCGGTTTCATATTTTATTAGGCTTCCACTGTTTTAGCAGGCTTTTTATCGCGCGCCAGCCATTGGATTCCGAATAGGATTACAAATGAAATTGCACCAATTGTATCAGACAAGCCTTCCGGATAAATCAAAGCCAATCCGGTCGCAAATGTAATGATGCGTTCGAGCCAGTTCAGCTTGCGGTACCAATAACCGATCAGTCCTGCTCCAATGGCAACCATTCCTGTTAGAGCTGTAATCAATACCCAGATCAATTCAGGCCAGGTTGTATCGATCATCAGGAGCGATGGAGACAAAACGAACATATAAGGAATGATGAACGCTGCTGCCGCCAATTTGGCTGCAGTGAAACCGGTCCGGATTGGCTCTCCACCCGAGATGCCTGATGCTGCAAATGCTGCAAGTGCAACCGGTGGTGTGATATCTGCAATAATCCCAAAGTAGAAAACGAACAAATGGGCAGATAAAGCGACCACAAGCGGCACCGCTGCTCCAACTGGTTCATCTAACATCAATAACGTGATGATAGCAGGTGCTGCTATCGTAGACGTAATGACGTAGTTGGCAGTTGTCGGTGAACCCATACCAAGGACAATCGCTGCCAGCATCGTGAAGAATAGCGTTAACAGGATATTTCCTCCTGAAGCTGAAACCAACCCGTTTGCCAAACTTAATCCGAGTCCGGTCTTCACGACCACTCCGACAATGATTCCGGCTGCCGCTGTTGCAGCTGCAACAGCCAAAGCCGTTCGGGCACCGTCGACAAGCGCCAGAATCATATCTTTGAAATTCAAACGTGTTTCTTTATTGAAGGCACTAACAAAAATCGTCAGCAGAATACCGTAAAGTGCAGCCTGCATAGTCGGAACGCCGATCAACAAGAATACGATAATTGCAACAATCGGCAGCAGGAGGTAAATCTTTTTCAATACTTCCTTGCGGTCCGGCATCTCTTCTGGAGAAAGACCTTTTAGCCCGATTCGTTTTGCTTCGAAATGGGTCATGATCCAAACACCCGTGAAGTACAAAAGAGCCGGTATGGTAGCCGCTTTCGCAATTTCCCAGTAAGTTACTCCCCCGATAAATTCCACCATTAGGAAAGCTGCAGCCCCCATAATCGGTGGCATTAACTGACCGCCTGTTGATGCTGCTGCTTCCACACCGCCGGCAAATTCTTTTTTATAGCCGAGTTTTTTCATCATTGGGATTGTATAAGATCCCGAGGTCACAACATTGGCAACAGAACTCCCGGAAATGGTCCCTTGCAGAGCACTGGAGAAAATGGCTACTTTTGCCGGTCCGCCTGTTAAATTCCCAGCCAGTGATACGGCCAAATCATTGAAGTACTGTCCGACCCCTGTTTTTACAAGGAACGAACCGAACAACAGGAAGGTAAAAATGAAGGTTGCCGATACGCCGATCGGGGTTCCCAGTATCCCATCCGTAGTATAGAACATCAATTGGACAATTGAATCCAGGTCCTGTCCTCTATGGCGTAAGAATCCTGGGAAATAAGGTCCGAAAAAGGCATAAGCCAAGAATAAGCTGGCAATGACGGTAATCGGCATTCCGACTGCCCGCCGTGTCGCTTCAAGTGTCAGTAAGATTGCTAAAATTCCTACAATCAAGTCCAATTCGGTAACACGTCCAAGACGAAATACCAAATCGTCGTACATGATTGGCCAATAAGCGGCTACGCCAACTGACAGCAAGGCTAGAATGTAATCGTACCAGGCGACCTTAAGCCGGTTGCCTTTACGCTTTCTGGCAGGGAATAATAGATAGATTAAAGACAGTGCAAATCCTAAGTGAATCGACCGTTGAATATAAGCGGTGTACTGTCCAAAAATTGCTGTATAAAGTTGAAATAATGCAAATGCCAGTAATCCGAAAAAGACTACGTTCTTAATGATTCCGCTTAAATCGCGCGTATTGGATTCAGGATCATACTTTTGTAAAATTTCCTTCTGCTTTTCTGCTGAGACGTAGGATTCATCCTCTGGTGGAAGCTTTTGCTGTTCACGTTCTTCTGGAGGCAACTTATCGCTCATCAATTCTCACTCCTTCTCTTAATTGAAATAAGGATAAGCGTTCTACCCGAAAAGTATACGACTTACCTCTTACAAGCGTTTTTTTCAAATCCATCTGTTGCCCACTGGTGCTAAATGACAAACCCGCATCAACATCTCCCACAAACAGTCGAAATTCCGGAATTTCCCTTGTCATATTTTTGATAAAGTATTTACCGTCTTGTTCGACAAAGGTCTCTCCTTCTCCTGCATTTGAAGGCATGCCAATATTAAAATCTTCATATTCCAATTCTGTCATCATTAAAGTATCGCCGGCCACCACTTTGTAGCTTTCAATAACCTCTGACAGGTGGATGGAATGGGTATATATAATTTGGAAAAACCGGCTTTCAACCGGAACATAAGCTGTTAATTCGTCAGTCTCGTTATCGATAAACACATAATTCTTTTGATAAGGGATAAATGCGATTAAGGAGCTGATTAGGATGAGGGAAACCGCTAAAGGAAGAAGCTTTTGTATCCGGAAAGACCGCATAGTCCATTCTCCTCCATCTGCAAAACAAATAACTGACGGCAGAGCTTGCGCTTTACCGTCAGTTAATCGCTTATTCAATTAATTTACTTCATCGAAGTATTTTTGTGCTCCAGGGTGAATATCGATTCCGATTCCGTCAAGAGCGGTTTCAGCTTTGATAAATTC
>JASLAI010000041.1 GCA_030147225.1 Planococcus sp. (in: firmicutes)
AATTCGAGGAGATGCTTTCATCACTGCAGTCCAGCAGATGACGGAAGCAAACGAATAAAAGATAAGGGGCAGCAATTATGGACAAAGTGATTGACATCGAAGAACGCATCCCGACTCTACGTGAGCGTCGGAAAAAAAGAACCAATCGCAAGTTCGTGGCACTGCTGTTCATCTTTCTCACTTTGCTTGCCGTACTTTTATACAGTCAATCGAAGTACAGTGAAATTCAGACCATCACTATTGAAGGTGCTGTTCTATTTGAAAAGGAAAGCTATCAGGCAGCAAGTGGATTAAACCTAGGAGACTCGATGTGGTCTTTTGATGCCGGAGCAGTTGCAAATCAACTGGAAAAGCTTGAATGGGTGGAAGAAGCATCGGTTAAAAAAAATTGGTTGACAGGCGTCGATATTGATTTGAAGGAATACATTCAAATGGGGTATCTGGACCACGGCAATAGCTACCAGATTGTTCTGTCGAATAACTTGGCTTTGGAACAGCCGGTCACTGAAGTGGATGGTCCGATTTACTCGAACTTTGAAAATGAAGAGAAACGGGAAAAGTTGATTGACCAATTGCTTGATGTTGATCCGGAAGTTCTTCAGCTGATTTCACAAGTGATTCTGGATCCAGAGCAGGAAGACGCGGATTACGTAACTCTTTACATGAATGATGGAAATGAAGTTCATGGCATTTTAAGTACCTTAGCTGAAAAAATGAACTATTACCCATCCGTCATCGCCCAACTTGAAGATGGCCAAAAAGGGGTAATCGATATGGAAGTGGGTATTTTCTTCCGCTCTTATGCAGATGTTTATGGCTTTGCGAAAGAAGGTGCCGAAGATGAAGAGCCCGAAGAAGAGTAACAGAAAAAGTTTCAGCAAATCGATTGTTTTTTCACTGGTCTTTTTGGTGCTAGGATTTATTATGGCTTATTCCTATAGTTTATCGAGTGCCAATAAAGAAACGGAAAGATTTACCGGTGGCGCTTTTTTTGAACAGGAAGAGCGTTACCGGAAAGAACTGATCGAGCAGCAAGAACGCAATAAAGACTTAAGAGATGAATTGCGAACAAAGCAGACTGAGGTCCAGGAATACGAAAAATCTTTCGCGGATGGCGAAAGCCGCTATACGGAATATGCAACAGAATCAGAAGAGCTTCGCAGATACCTTGGTCTAGTGCCAGTTCAGGGAAGTGGATTGAAAGTTACGCTGCAGGATGGTGACTACAATCCTAATTCTGTTAATCCAAATGATTATATTGTGCATGAAAGCCATGTTTTCCAAGTAATCAATGAACTATATATTTCGGGTGCTCAGGCCATTTCAATCAATGGCCAGCGTATCCATGGAAATTCGTATATCGTTTGTACGGGGCCGGTTATTACTGTAGATGGCGTACAATATCCAGCTCCTTTTATCATTGAAGCTATTGGCGAGCCAGAAGTCTTGTCTTCTTCCATGGAATTGACTGGTGGAATTATGGATCAATTGCTCAATGACAATATCATCGTTACTTTGGATGAGGGGCAAATCATTGAGATGCCTGCTTTGTTGGCAGAATCATGAATAAGGGGGGAATTGCGTGAAAAAAAGGATTCTTACCCGGTTTACGGTCATCATGTTCATTATCGGTCTGATGACAGCAATACAGTATAATACGATTAATGAACCCCATATCCGTGATACACGGGATAGCTGGGAAATTAGGCAGGAACTTGCGAGAGAAAAGCAGCTCCATTCACAATTGCTTTCGGAAATCGGTTCTCTAGATGATACCTTAGATAAATACGGTGCCGCCGCAGATGCCAGTCCGGAACAAGCTTTGCGTGAAACAGCCGGTGAGCTGAGAAAGGGTGCCGGTCTTGCAGAGATGACAGGACCTGGAATTGAAATTTTTGTCGAACCATCGTTGGAAGCGGTTGCGATGGGACTAGAAATTGAAGGGATCTCACCGGATCTGCTTATTCGACTGGTTAATGAGATTAATCGTTACAATGGCCTGTATGTTTCGATCGACGGCAAACGAATCATCAACACGTCGGCGATCAGAGACATAAATGGTCAAACGACTGTCAATACGAAGCCAGTGCAAACTCCGCCATTTTCACTAAAAATCATCTCAGAATCGATGGAAGAATCAGAAAAGCTGTATAATCATTTATTATCGTCACGCATACTGGATGATTTTTATATCGATAATCTGACACTGACCGTTTCAGAGCCGCAAAACGATACGATGATCTCAGCATACGACGGCACAATCGATACTAAACATCTACAGGCTTCAGAGGGGGAATAGCGATGTGGCTGTCCATTTTAGGTTTAATACTCGGTATATCGCTAGGGCTTCTGACAGACATTCAAATCCCGCCGGAATATGCTAATTATTTGTCAATAGCCGTACTGGCATCACTTGATACGCTTTTTGGCGGAATTCGGGCGCACTTGCAACAAGTGTATGACGATAAAGTATTTGTTTCAGGATTCTTCTTCAATATTGCTCTGGCAGCCGGTCTCGCTTTTCTTGGTGTTCATCTAGGAGTAGATTTGTACTTAGCCGCAATTTTTGCATTCGGCGTTCGGTTATTCCAGAATATTGCGGTCATTCGGCGCATCATTTTAGCGAAATGGGCTGAAAAGAAAGAAGTTAGAGAGACAATTTGAACAATTGAAGGAAATTTTTCTAAGTTTTGCGATTTTCTTAGACAAGGTGCATAATTTACAATAGAATATAAGTACAGCAGTTTAATAAGGAGGTGCCACGAATTGAGTCAATCAGAATTATACGTTAGTCTAGATATCGGTTCGTCATCCGTTAAAGTTTTAATCGGGGAAATGGCCAACAAGTCATTGAATGTTATTGGCGTAGGAAATGTAAAATCTAATGGAATAAAAAAAGGTGCGATTGTTGACATAGATGCAACTGTGCAGTCCATTAAAAAAGCTGTCGATCAGGCAGAGCGCATGATCGGCAAGTCCATCCATGAAGTTGTTCTTGGAATTCCGGCAAACAAAGCGGTGCTTCAGCCTGTAAAAGGAATTGTAGCAGTGAATAGTGAAAACCGGGAAATTACCGATGATGATTTGGATCGGGTATTGGAAGCAGCTCAAGTCATGTCAATTCCGCCAGAACGGGAATTGGTCAACATCATTCCTGAACAATACATCGTCGACCATTTGGGCGAAATTAAAGATCCGCGGGGCATGATTGGTATCCGTCTTGAAATGGATGGTACAATGGTGACAACTTCAAAAACAATTTTGCACAATGTACTGCGCTGTGTGGAAAGAGCGGGGCTTGAAATTCGTGATATTTACGTACAGCCACTTGCAGCTGGAAGCTACGCATTAACTGAAGACGAAAAAAATCATGGCACAGCGTGTATCGATATCGGTGGAGGTTCTACTTCTATTGCCATCTTCCAAGACGGCCACTTGACCGCTTCTTCTGTTATTCCAGTTGGAGGCGACCACGTTACAAAAGATTTGTCCATCATTTTAAAGACACCGACAGATCAAGCTGAAAAAATCAAACTTGAACATGGCCATGCATTTTTTGAAGATGCTTCAGAAGATGAAGTGTTTGAAGTTCCAGTCATTGGATCGGATTCTACGGAACAATATAACCAAAAATACATATCTGAAATAATCGGGGTTCGCCTGGAAGAACTTTTCGAACTGATTTTAGATGAGTTTTACCGTCTGGGTGTCCAAGACCTGCCAGGAGGAGTCGTTTTAACCGGTGGTATGGCTAAATTGGATGGACTCCCTGAACTTGCACGCAATATCCTGCAGACGCGTGTTCGTCTATTCACACCAGAATTTATCGGCGTCCGGGAACCTCAGTACACGACGGCAGTAGGTCTGATTCAATATGCGTACATGGAAGATGTCTTCTACGGCCGTGTTGGAAATGGTGCAGCTGTTTCAGGAAATGCGAAAATTGAGCACCAGGAAGTACAACAGCCTAAGAAGCAAAAACAGCCAAAACAAAATTCTGAAGGTGTCGTAACTAAAGCCAAGAAGATGTTTGATCGATTCTTTGAATAAAATCAACATTGTATCTAGCTTGCAACTAAAAAAGCTGAGCAATTTTAGGAGGAAAAAGAATGTTGGAATTTGATACAAATATTGACGCACTGGCCGTAATTAAAGTTATCGGTGTAGGCGGCGGTGGTAATAATGCTGTTAACCGCATGATCGAACACGGAGTGCAAGGTGTAGAATTTATTGCAGTGAACACGGACGCTCAAGCTTTAAACCTTTCCAAAGCAGAAGTACGCTTGCAAATCGGCGGAAAATTGACGCGCGGACTTGGTGCCGGAGCAAACCCTGACGTAGGGAAAAAAGCGGCAGAAGAAAGCAAAGAACAAATTGAAGAAGCTTTGCGCGGAGCGGATATGGTATTCGTAACTGCAGGAATGGGCGGCGGTACAGGTACTGGTGCAGCTCCAGTTATTGCTGGAATTGCTAAAGAGCTTGGTGCTTTAACAGTTGGCGTAGTAACGCGTCCATTTACTTTTGAAGGACGCAAACGTTCTACACAGGCAATCGGTGGTATTTCGACAATGAAGGAATCGGTTGATACATTGATTGTCATTCCAAACGATCGTTTGCTTGAAATCGTCGACAAAAATACACCGATGCTTGAAGCATTCCGTGAAGCCGATAATGTTCTTCGCCAAGGGGTATCGGGTATTTCAGATTTGATCGCCGTACCTGGATTGATCAACTTGGATTTCGCCGATGTAAAAACGATCATGTCCAATAAAGGTTCTGCACTAATGGGAATTGGAGTATCTTCAGGAGAGAATCGTGCATCAGAAGCCGCCAAAAAAGCTGTTTCAAGCCCATTGCTGGAAGTTTCCGTTGATGGAGCAAAAGGCGTCTTGATGAATATTACAGGTGGTTCAAACCTAAGCCTTTACGAAGTACAGGAAGCGGCTGATATCGTAGCTTCAGCTTCTGATGAAGAAGTGAACATGATTTTCGGATCTGTCATCAATGATAATCTGAAGGACGAAATTATCGTAACTGTTATTGCTACCGGCTTTAACGAAGAGCAGCTTCAACCAAGAACGCCAAGAGGTTCTGGATTGAACTCTAGCCGAGTGCAATCAATCCAACAGCAGTCTCCGGCTCCTTCAATCCGTGATGCACGCCGCGAAGATCAACGCCGCGACGAGCAGCGCCGTGAAGAACAGCCACCTTACTACAACCAAGAACCTCAAAAACAGGAAAAACATAACGACGATGCACTGGACATTCCAACGTTTTTGCGCAATCGTCAAAAGAGACGTTAATCCGAACAGCTGCCGGTTGGGCAGCTGTTTTTTTAAAGAAGAGGCTTAATTGATAAATCAGCCAAAACTTGATACAATATATTGGACTTCTATAGAAAAGTTGTGAAAGCATGAAACCTATTAAACCGGTCTTTCAAGAAATTACAGAACAATTAAATGCCGTTAAGGAGAACATACACGTTATTGCGGTTACAAAACAAGTTGGCGTAGAGCGCACAAAAGAAGCAATTCAAGCAGGGATTCGCCATTTGGGTGAAAACCGTCCTGAGGGTTTTGCTCAAAAACTTGAAGCAATTGATGAAGATGTGTCCTGGCACTATATCGGCAATCTGCAAACTAGAAAAGTCAAAGATGTCATCAATGATATTGATTACTTACATTCTTTGGACCGCTTGAGCTTAGCTAAAGAAATACAAAAACGTGCGAGCCGGCAAGTAAAATGTTTTGTCCAAATTAATGTTTCAGGTGAAGAGTCGAAAAGTGGGATTGAACCTGAGGAAACTCTGGATTTTATCGAATCACTGAAAGCATACGATAAGATCCAAGTAGTCGGATTGATGACAATGGCACCTAATACAGACGATGAAAGCGTTATTCGTAAAGCATTTAAAGGATTAAAAGTACTCCAACTCCAAGTATCAGAGAAACAATGGACACATGCACCCTGTACCGAATGCTCAATGGGCATGTCCAATGATTACTTAATTGCTGCTCAGGAAGGGGCAAGTTTTGTCCGGATCGGAACAGCATTAGTCGGGTCGGAAAGTGAGGCAAAACAATGAGCATGAAAAACAAATTCAAGAATTTCTTTTATTTAGATGAATACGAAGAAGAACAAGTACAGGAACAAACTGTGACACAACAAAAGCCAGCTCCGCGGTATGAAAAACCGGCTGCCATGCAAGAGCCGAAAAAAACACCGAAAGAACGGCGCCAGAAAGTGGAGGAGACCATTGTGCCTAATTTAGTTAGTTTGCAAAGTGCTGCAAAATCTTCAAAAGTTAGCTTGGCAGAACCCAGAGTCTATGCAGAAGCACAGGATATTGCAGAGAGTTTGAAAAGCAAGCAGGCGGTAGTTGTAAATCTTCAGCGTATTGAAAAAGACCAGGGTCTACGAATTATCGACTTTTTAAGTGGAACAGTCTATGCCCTTGGCGGAGATATTCAGCGCATCGGAACTGACATCTTCCTATGTGTACCAGACACTGTAGAAGTGGATGGCGCCATTTCAGATTATTATTACGATGATCAACAATAAGAGGGGTGCCATAAAATAATATGATAGTTCTCGTAAATCTATTACTTTCGGCCATTAACATTTATTTCTATATTCTAATCATCAGTGTATTCATGAGTTGGGTGCCAAGCATCAAAGAATCCAGCTTTGGGCAAATGATTTCCAGAATTACTGATCCTTACCTAGATATTTTCAGACGCTTTATTCCGCCGATTGGCATGATTGATATCTCGCCGATTGTAGCAATTTTTACTTTAAGTTTAGCAAGCCAAGGCATCGTAGTTCTGGCTGGCTACCTCATTTAATTCAAAACCTCACGTGATGTGAGGTTTTTTTCTTGAAGAACTGATCACACGTGAAGGAGCATTTGTATGGAAGAGATATTTCAGCATTTCAGAAAAGAAGAGCAGCAGTTTATCGAGCAGGTATCAGGCTGGCTGCGTGAAGTGGAAGACCGCTATTCACCAAAACTGACAGACTTTCTCGACCCGCGCCAACGCTTTATTGTAGAGGCTGTGATGGGCTCAAGCGATGTGCAAATGACGACTTCAGGTATATTCAAGGATGCTGAAAGGCAACGGGTGCTGTTGTATCCCTCATATTTTGAGCCGCAGCAGGAAGACTTCAATATCACAGTATTTGAACTCAAGTATCCCGCGAAGTTTGTCAATTTACGCCATCCTGATATTTTAGGGTCTTTAATGTCACTCGGACTTGATCGCAGTAAGTTTGGTGATATCCGAATCGACAACGAACGTGTCCAGTTGGCTGTCATGAACGAAATCAGTCCTTATCTGCAAAGTAACTTTGTCAGTGCCGCAAAAGTTAAGGTTCAATTGAACGAAGTGACAGCTGAAGAACAATTGATCGAGACGAGCGAAGAATGGATAGAAGAGTCGCATACGGTAAGTTCAATGCGATTAGATACGGTGATGAGTTCGGTTTACAATATTTCCAGGCAGAAAGCGTCTGCACTGATTCACGGAGGCAAAGTCAAAGTCAATTGGACTTTACAGGAGCAGCCTTCGTTTGAACTGCATGAATCGGACATGATATCTTCTAGAGGCTATGGCCGTGTGCGGTTGATCATGATTGAAGGACGGACCAAAAAAGACAAAGTCCGGCTGCAGATCGGACGCCTGGAAGCTAAAAAATAGACAGCATGTAAAAAATACGAAATAATACTGAAATTTCGAGCCATGAACTGTATAATAGGAAGATAAGATGACAAGTTAAGGAGAGGTTTACTCAATGCCATTATCCCCGTTAGATATACATAACAAAGAATTCAGCCGAGCATTCCGAGGATATCAGGAAGATGAAGTAAATGAATTCCTGGAACAGATCATGAGAGATTATGAAATCCTACTGAAAGACAAGTCAGCGCTTGAAGAACGCCTAAAAACAACAGATGAGCGTGTTGGCCATTTCAATACAATTGAGTCGACCTTGCAGAAATCGATTTTTGTGGCTCAGGAAGCTTCGGAAGAAGTTCGCCGCAACTCACAGAAAGAGGCGGAGTTGATCATCAAGGAAGCTGAGAAAAATGCTGATCGCATCGTTAATGAATCATTGACAAAAGCACGCCGCATCGCAACAGAAATTGAAGAGCTTAAAAAACAATCACGCATCTTCAAGAACCGTTTTAAAATGCTGGTCGAAGCCCAATTGGATTTGATCGAAACGGATGATTGGGAGACCTTGCTGGAATACGATATCGACACACAAAACCTTGAGAAGATCGAGAAGGACAAAGAAGAGTCGAACTCTTGACTCTGAGACTTTCTGATTCTATAATTACGACATACAAAAAAACGCGCTGACAGAGACAGTATGCTATGCAGGACGGTAAAGCGAACCAGGGACAGTGTGAGCCTGGCACGAACGCATAGACGAAAATCACTCTTGAGCAGAATTGGTGAAAGACAGTATCCAATTCCGTCTACGCCACGTTACGGTGATCGAGTGGCAGCTATCTAGCTGCAACAAGGGTGGTACCGCGAGTCTAAGCTTCTCGTCCCTTTCCAGGGATGGGGGCTTTTTATTATGCCTACAGGAGGAATAGAGATGGAATACAAAGATACATTATTGATGCCGAAAACAGATTTTCCGATGCGCGGCAATTTGCCAAACCGAGAACCGGAAATGCAACAGAAATGGGAAGAGATGGATATCTACAAGAAGGTGCTGGATCGTACAGCAGGCCGTCCTTTCTTCATTCTTCATGATGGACCTCCGTATGCGAATGGCGATCTGCATATGGGTCATGCATTAAACAAAGTATTAAAAGATATGATCGTTCGTTCCCGTTCAATGATGGGCTTCCATGCACCATATGTTCCAGGTTGGGACACACATGGCTTGCCGATTGAACAAGCTTTAACGAACAAAGGCGTGAACCGCAAAGAAATGTCTCTTGCAGAGTTTCGTAAACTATGTGAAGAATACGCGTACCAGCAGATCGATAGCCAGCGTTCTCAATTCAAACGCATCGGTGTTCGCGGCGATTGGGAAAATCCTTACGTAACGTTGAAACCGGCATATGAAGCACGCCAAATTGAAGTATTCGGCAAAATGGCCAATAAAGGCTATATCTACAAAGGATTGAAACCGGTATATTGGTCCCCATCAAGTGAATCGTCACTTGCGGAAGCTGAGATCGAATATCATGATAAAAAATCTCCTTCCATCTATGTGTCTTTCCCTGTTACTGACGGCAAAGGCGTTTTGGCTGAAGGAACAAAATTAGTGATCTGGACAACTACACCTTGGACAATCCCAGCAAACCTTGGGATTTCCGTACACGCCAAATTGGATTATGCGGAAGTTTCCGTCAACGGCTCCCTGTATATCATTGCACAGGAGTTATTGAAAGAAGTTGCCGAGCAATTGGGCTGGACAGATTTCGAAGTCGTCCGCGTATTAAAAGGTGCTGAAATGGAACATATCCTTGCAAAGCACCCATTATATGACCGAACTTCTCTAGTAATGCTTGGCGATCATGTAACAACTGATTCCGGTACAGGCTGTGTTCATACAGCACCTGGACATGGTGAAGATGACTTCCTGATTGGTAAAAAGTACGGATTGGATGTTTTGTGTCCGGTAGATGAACGCGGAGTCATGACAGATGAAGCACCTGGATTCGAAGGTGAGTTCTATGACAAAGCCAATAAATCTATCACGGAAGCGTTGGACAATGCCGGTGCTCTTGAAAACCTTTCGTTTATCACACATTCGTATCCGCATGACTGGCGGACGAAAAAGCCGGTAATTTACCGTGCAACGGCTCAATGGTTTGTTTCAATTGATGCATTCCGTGACCAAATTCTAAAAGCGATCAACGAAACTTCGTTCACGCCGGCATGGGGTGAAACGCGTCTATTTAATATGCTTCGCGACCGTGGAGATTGGAATATTTCACGCCAGCGCGTATGGGGCGTTCCAATTCCAGTATTTTATGCTGAAAACGGAGATCCGATCATCACAGAAGAAACGATTGCCCATATTGCTGACTTGTTCCGTGAAAATGGTTCGAATATCTGGTTTGAGCGTCCAGCAGCTGAGTTATTGCCTCCTGGATTTACTCATCCGAGCAGCCCGAACGGCCTATTCACCAAAGAAATGGACATCATGGATGTTTGGTTTGATTCCGGTTCTTCACACCAAGGCGTTCTTGTGGAGCGTGAAGACCTGCAATACCCAGCTGATCTTTACTTGGAAGGATCTGACCAATACCGAGGCTGGTTCAACTCATCACTTACAACAAGTGTTGCAATCAACGGCATTGCTCCATATAAAGGCATCCTGAGCCACGGCTTTACGCTTGACGGAAATGGCCGCAAGATGAGCAAATCGCTTGGAAACGTTATTGTGCCGTCAAAAGTAATGAACCAAATGGGCGCGGATATCTTACGCCTATGGGTTTCTTCAGTGGATTACACAGCAGATGTGCGCGTTTCTGACGAAAACTTCAAGCAGGTTTCAGAAGTTTACCGTAAAATCCGCAACACGCTGAAATTCATCCACGGAAACCTGGCTGATTTCAATGAACAAGAGCATCGCGTCGCGTTTGAAGATATGCGCGAAATGGACCAGTATATGGCAATGAAATTGCAGAAGATGGTGGAAACAGTACGCAAAGCGTATGAAACCTACGAATTCTCAAGCATCTATCATGCCTTGAACAATTACTGTGCCAACGATTTAAGTTCCTTCTATCTGGATGTGGCGAAAGATGTCGTTTATATCGAAAGTGCGGATCATCCGCATCGCCGTGCAATGCAGACAGTCATGTTCGATTCGTTGATGGCGATCCTTAAGCTGTCGGCACCGATCATCCCGCATACTGCTGATGAACTTTGGTCATACTTGAGCTTTGTCGAAGAAGAAAGTGTTCAATTGACTGACTTCCCAGAAGCCGTTTCAAACTCTGCATTCGATGGCCTTAACGAAAAATGGAGCCGATTCATGGATGTTCGTGACGATGTCCTTAAAGCATTGGAAGAAGCGCGTGCAGCTAAAACCATCGGTAAATCATTGGAAGCGAAAGTAACTGTTTACGGCAATGAAGAGCTGGCAGCACTGCTTGCTTCAACCGACGAAAATCTTGCCCAATTGTTTATCGTATCCAAATACGAATACGGCGGTCCTCAAGACCAGGCACCGGAACATGCTGTGAAGCTAAATGAAGTTTCGGTAACTGTTGAAAAAGCTGAAGGCGAAAAATGCGAACGCTGCTGGACTATTTCTGAGGAAATTGGCAAAAGCGAAGCGCATCCGACATTATGCCCTCGTTGCGCAGGTGTTGTAGAAACGCAATACGCTTAATCGAGTGATGTTCAATACAAAAGGTCTGGAGAACCGGAAAACCGGTTTTTCAGACC
>JASLAI010000074.1 GCA_030147225.1 Planococcus sp. (in: firmicutes)
TAAATAAGCAAACGCGTTACTAAAGCGTTACTAAAATGTTCATAAATGAAAAGGTGATGTTGATGAAAAATTGGTGGCAGAAGTCGCTGATGATTACAGTTGCCGTATTGACATTGGGCGCAATCTCCCCGAACCATCTAATCTGGGAGTCCCTTTTGGACGAAAAAGGCCAACCGAAATCACATGCAGCGGAAAGTGATAACAAACAATATATATATGATTGGATCGACCCTAGCGAGTTTTACGACAATAGTGAATCCATTATTCATTCAGTCCATAAATCTGCCGAGGAACAGGCTTATTTAAAATTCGGTTCACGGATTGGACCTGTGATTCAGGACGAATTCCAAACGATGATCCTCCCGAATATACAACGGGCGATTGACGTTCATTTGGCAAGCTTCGATACCGGGAAATTGAACAAATTGGCCATATCTGAAAAACCATCAGGCGATTACTCGGAAAAGATTTTTCATGTGTATGATACAGAAACAAATAAAGATGAAATCCGTTTCCACGTTAGAACTGAGAAAAAGCCTCAAATCGGCTATTCCTTTAATTTTCATTATCATTTAGCTGAAGACGACTTCCAGAAGCACATTACTTTGGGCGATATATACTGGTCCAAAAACACACCACCAAAATGGCTTTCTTAAACCGCTCACCTTGTGACGGTTTTTTGTTTGGTTTTTTTTGATTTTACTATTATTCAGTTCAGAGATGTCGTTAATAGCGAGTTTTTGTTATGATTAGAGATAACAACGGAGGCGATATACATGAAGCAATATTTAGATTTATGCGAACATATTTTACATAATGGAGCGACAAAGGAAGACCGGACCGGTACAGGGACTTTGAGTGTTTTCGGTCATCAGATGCGATTTAATCTAAATGAAGGATTTCCATTGATGACGACTAAAAAAACGGCATTCCGCCTGATTGTTTCGGAACTTCTTTGGTTTATCAAAGGGGACACCAATGTCCGTGCTTTACTTGAAGATAATAATCACATTTGGGACGAATGGGCATTTGCCAAATGGGTAGAAAGCGATGAATATACAGGACCGGATATGTCCGATTTTGGTCGTCGTTCCCAAAAGGATCCGGATTTTGCAGAAGACTACAAAAAGCAGATGCAGCTATTTCAGCAAAAAGTATTGGAGAATCCCGTTTTTGCAGGGAAATACGGAGATCTTGGCCCGGTTTATGGGAAGCAATGGCGTTCTTGGGCAACAACAGAAGGTGGAACTATTGACCAACTGAAAAATGTCATCGAATCGATCAAGACCAATCCTGATTCCCGCCGCCATCTGGTCACTGCCTGGAATCCGGAATTTATTGATGACATGGCTTTGCCGCCTTGCCACATCATGTTCCAGTTCTATGTCGCTGACGGCAAACTTTCATGTCAGCTCTACCAGCGCAGCGCTGATGTATTTCTGGGTGTTCCGTTCAATATCGCTTCATATGCGTTATTGACGCATCTCATTGCCCGCGAATGTAATTTGCAAGTTGGCGATTTTGTACACACTACAGGTGATACGCATTTGTATTCAAACCACCTGTCTCAGGTTCAAGAACAATTAGCTCGCGACCCAAAACCATTGCCGACATTAAAAATCAATGAAAATGTCGAATCGATTTTCGATTTAAATTTAGAGGACATCACGGTTGAAGGGTACGATCCGCATCCACGAATTAAAGCCCCTGTAGCTGTTTAACTGGGGGGACCGCTAGGAACGGCCTATGGCCACTTGAGCAATATTAAAATTCCTGCCATTGCGCGGGATAGGAGGAAAATGCATGATTTCATTAATGGTAGCGCATGATCCTAATCGGGTCATCGGAAAAGACAACGAGTTGCCTTGGCATATTCCAGCCGATTTGGCTTACTTTAAAGAACAGACAATTGGAAAAGGCATCGTCATGGGGCGCAATACGTTCGAATCCATCGGTCGTCCGCTTCCAAAGCGCCGCAATATCGTCGTTACACGCAACGATGAGTACCAGGCAGAAGGAGTGGATGTAGTTCACAACCTTCAAGATGCTGTGAAATTAGCAAAAGAATTTCATGAAGAAGTAATGGTAATTGGCGGCGAACAGATTTTCAGCTCAGTTTTGGACGAGGCGGATCGATTGTACATCACATTGGTTCACCAAGCTTTTGAAGGTGACACGTATTTCCCGGAATACGGCCGTGAATGGAAACTCGTTTCAGAGTCGGAACAGCAAATTTCAAATGAAGTGCCTTTTTCGTATCAGGTCTACGAACGGCGCAAGAAAAAATGAACCATGTTTAACTCAATTCGGACATTTTCATTTCTATTCGGCTATTTGCCGATCAGTGCAGTGAACCTAAAAAAATTCATCAAGCAGAAACCTCAATTGAGTGTTCAGGAGTATGATCAATTGATCCATACTGAGCCACAGAAGTGGGCTGCAGGAATTATGAAGCGGACAGGCAGCAGTGTGGCCATCACGGGCTTAGAAAAGTTGCCTGATGGGCCGGTCCTGTTTGTCAGCAATCATGAAGGCAATTTTGATATTCCTGTTCTTTTGTCTTCTATTCCAAAACCATTTGGTTTTATATCAAAAAAAGAAGTGAATAAATTCCCCATTATTCCGATGTATATGGAACAGATGAATTGTGTTTTTTTAGACCGCACCGACCGGCGAAGCGCATTGAAATCAATCACAGATACGATAGAGAAATTGAAAGAAGGCCATTCCATTTTGATTTTCCCTGAAGGCACGAGAAGCAAGGGAGAAGAGATGGGAGAGTTCAAATCCGGGTTTATGCGTATTGCGAAAGACGCTGGTGTATCCATCATTCCAATTGCTATTCAAGGGACTTCCGATATAATGGAAAAAAATAATAATAAAGTCCTGCCTGCCAATGTGAGGGTTCAGCTTCTGGACCCCATCTCTCCTGAAATGATAGAGATGCTTGATTCGAAAAAGGCAATTGAACTTGTGCGTTCTCGAATTGTTCAAGCAATTGCAGCTTCGCCTTCACAAATACCCAGCAGCTAATGTCAGATTATAAGCTGTAAAGCAGCCGTATCAGTTGTTTACTGTTCTGTAATTACTTACACTAAGTGAAGAAGAAGGAAGTGATTTCATGTCTAAGATTCACATCGTCACGGATTCGACCGCTGATTTAAAACCAGATGTCATTGAAAAATATGATTTGCATGTGGTGCCACTGACTATTCAAATCGGCGGAAAAACTTATTTGGACCGGGTTGACCTAGAGCCCGAATCTTTTCTTGAGCTGATGAAAAATTCAAGCGAAATGCCGAAAAGCTCACAGCCGGCTCCCGGCGTATTCAAAGAATTATATGATCGGCTAGGGAAAGACGGGGATCAAATCCTGTCGATCCATATGACGGGAGGAATGAGCGGTACAGTCGAATCGGCAAAAGCTGCGGCTCAATTGACTGATTCGGATGTCACTGTGATCGACTCGCGCTATATCTCCCATGCTTTGACATTCCAAGTATTTGAAGCTGCCGACATGGCAAAGGCCGGAAAACCCATGCAAGATATCGTTGCGCGGGTCGAACAGATTCGCCTCAATACGAAGCTATTTGTCGTGGTAGATACACTTGATAATTTAGTTAAGGGCGGACGAATCGGAAAAGGCCGTGCATTATTGGGCTCTTTAATGAAGATTAAACCTATTGCTTCGCTGGATGATGGAGAGTATTCACCGGTGGCGAAAGTCAGAAGCCATAAGCAAGTGGTGGATTACCTGATGAACGATTTCATTGAACGAACGACCGGGAAAATCGTTAAAGGTGTGGGGATTGCGCATGCCAACGGGCTTGCAATGGCTGAACCTTTGCGTGAAAAAATCAAAGACACCGGTTTTACTGATATTAAATTTGATTTTACAACACCAGTCATCTCCACCCACACGGGCATTGGAGCAATTGGGTTTATGTATTATACGGATTAGAAATAGAAAGAACCATTTGACAAAGGAGAGACAAAATTGAAACGCATCCTGTTAATTGTCATATTGCTCATGGGTATAGTAGCGGGGTGCAGTCCAACTTTTATCTTTGGCAATCAAGAAGCGGAACCAAGGAACGAGCCAGCCGTGAATCCTTATACTGTTCCACCGAATTTTATTCCTCAAGCAGTGATTGTCACCGCGCTTGGGGATTCCTTGTCTCAAGGCGTAGGAGATTCAGAAAATTTAGGAGGCTATACGGGAAGAATTGCCGCTGAAATGCGAACGTGGCAAGGAATTGAAGGGATCGCTGTTGAAAATACCGCAAAACGCGGGCGCCGCAGTGACCAATTGCTCGCTATGTTTCAGCAGGGGCAACTGACCGGACCTGTAGCAGAAGCGGATTACCTGACAATGACAATTGGTGGAAATGACGTCATGCGGATTGTCAAACGCGATCTGTTTTCACTAAATTTACAAGCTTTTGAAGATGAACTGATTCTTTACGAAAATAGGTTTGATAACATTTTTACGGCCATCCGGGACATTAACCCGAATGCGCCGCTGATCATTATGGGAATCTACAACCCCTTTTCGCTCATCACAGATGAAGTAGAAGAATTTGATCAAATCATTGCATCTTATAATGAAGCTATGCAAGAAAGAACAGAAGCAGATCCGCAGGCGTGTTTCGTGCCTGTCAGCGATTTGTTCGTCGGCAATAAAAATCTGGTTTATCATTCTGATTTTTTCCATCCGAATAGCAAAGGTTATGATCTGATGACCAAACGGATTTTAGAAAGAATGGAAGAATGCGGATTGAGTTATGAAGAATAGGGGGTGTTGGCATAATGAAAAAATGGCGTTTTGCTTTCTTTGTTCTGCTGGCGCTGAATTTACTGGCGTTAGTTGGAGTAGTGCTTTATGTGACGACTCCGCCAAAAGACTATACATCTTATCAGGCGTTGAAAAACACATCTGCTGCCGGTAACACAGTGGTCGTCCATGCTACTAAAGCCGATTTTGAAGGAATTGCTAATAAGTATATACAGGATGCCATGAAAGACCAGCCCATTCCTTTGGCCTTGTCGGTCAATGAAGATGTGAGCATATCAACGGAACTTACCATTTTCTCAGTGGCTTTGCCGATTTTGATGAAATTCGAACCGCTTGTTCAAGAAGATGGCAATTTATTGCTCGAACAGAAGTCTGTGGAAGTCGGTATGCTGGATATTCCTCCTGAATCTGCGTTAAAGTTGCTTAGAGACTCAGTCGAACTTCCGGAATTTATGGAAGTGATGCCTGCGGATGAAGAGGTTCTGCTAAAACTGACGGATATTCCGCTGGATGATGGAATCTCCGTCCGGGCGGCATCGTTCAATTTGCAAGAAGATGATATCCGATTACTGGTGACGATTGAACCATAAAGAACGGAGTGAGTGGATGAAGACAGAAAAAGCAACATTTGCAGGAGGCTGTTTTTGGTGCATGGTCAAGCCTTTCGATTCGTTGGATGGCATTGAAGAAGTGGTGAGTGGATATACAGGCGGCGAGTTGCCGAATCCCACCTACGAACAGGTTTGTTCGAACGCTACTGGGCATGTCGAGGCAGTTCAGATTACGTTCCAACCTGATATCTTTCCATATGAAAAATTATTGGAAGTGTTCTGGATGCAAATAGATCCGACAGATGCAGGCGGCCAATTCTTTGACCGCGGTGAATCTTATCAGACAGCTATTTTTTATCATTCTGAAGAGCAGCGGGTGACTGCAGAAAAGTCCAAGCAGGAGCTGGACAATTCAGGCAGATTTGACAAGCCGGTAGCTACGCCGATTATTGAAGCAAAACCATTTTACTTGGCAGAAACCTATCATCAGGATTATTATAAGAAAAATCCGGCCCACTACAACCGCTATTCGGTTGGTTCTGGGCGGACAGCGTTTATCGAAAAGAACTGGGGTGGACAATGATGAAAGAAGATTTGAAAGCAAAGTTAACACCAATGCAGTACCATGTTACTCAAGAAAGCGGCACTGAACCGCCTTTCCAGGGAGAATACGACCAGCATTTTGAAGATGGCATCTATGTCGATATCGTCTCAGGAAAGCCGCTGTTCAGCTCTAAAGATAAGTTCGATGCCCATTGCGGCTGGCCGAGTTTTGCAAAGCCGATTGAAGACTCCGAAGTAAAAGAGAATTTTGACACAAGCCATGGCATGAGAAGAACGGAAGTCCGTTCCGCTACAGCTGATTCCCATTTGGGGCATTTATTCCCGGATGGACCTTCTTCACTCGGAGGCCTGCGCTATTGCATCAATTCTGCAGCACTTCGTTTCGTGCCTAAAGAGCAATTGGATGCGGAAGGCCTATCTGAATACAAGAAACTGTTTGAATAAAGGGTTGCCCGGACAACTGTCCGGGTTTTTTTTGCCTAAAATACGGAAGGAGACCTTCATGGAACGTTCATTTTACCAATTTGCCTTGAAATACCGAGGGAAACTTGATGCCGATGACTTTTCGCGTTTTGCGGATGCGATGTTTTTGGACCATTCATTTCCTAAGACAGCATCTGATTTCGAGTGGCTTTCCAAATATGTCGAAGAAAAAGCTCATCCGGTCATGAAAGCATCCACTTTTGATGAAATATGGGATGAATACACGCGGAGTTAAGGCTCTTCATTGCACTCCTAAGAAAAAAACAGTATGATTAAATCGACTATATTAAAGTGAGGTTTTTAGATGAGTGTTCATATCAATGCGAAAAAAGGCGATATCGCCGAAACAATTTTATTGCCAGGAGACCCGCTTCGTGCAAAATACATAGCGGAAACTTTCTTGGAAGATGTGACTTTGTACAATGAAGTCCGCAACATGTTCGGTTATACCGGAACATACAAAGGGAAACGCATCTCTGTTCAAGGAACAGGAATGGGTGTACCGTCAATTTCGATTTATGTAACTGAATTGATGCAGGAATACGATGTGAAAAAATTGATCCGCGTTGGAACTTGTGGTTCGATCCATAAGGACGTTAAAGTTCGCGATGTCATTTTGGCACAAAGTGCTTCAACTGATTCGAAAATGAATGAAATTATTTTCAAAGGCATCGATTATGCACCAACAGCAGATTTTGATTTATTGTTGAAAGCTTACAATGCCGGCCTTGAAAAAGGCTTAAACCTGCGCGTAGGGAATGTCTTTACTGAAGATGTCTTCTACAATGAATTTGCAGAACATGAAAAGTGGGCGCAGTATGGAGTACTTGCTCTTGAGATGGAATCTGCAGCTCTTTACACATTGGCAGCGAAATTTGGCCGTCAAGCCCTCTCAATTTTAACTGTCAGCGATCACTTGCTGACGGGCGAAGTGACAACTTCAGAAGAACGTCAAACGACATTCAACGACATGATTGTCGTAGCTTTGGACGCAGCGATCCAAGAATAGAAAGAAAGTGAAAGAGTGGGCGCTATAAGTTTGTAAGCGAACCTATTACCCTCTCGATAGCTTGAAAAAAGACTGTCTTGACAGTCTTTTTCTTTTAATGGTTTTCAGTTCCCAAGGTAATTATGAAAGTGGTGAAATAGATGGATGATAAACGTCCGGGGGAAGAGCACGAACAGATTCCACCAACAGAAGAATCTCCGTCGCATATCATTAAGATGAAAACATTCTCTTTTATCATGCTTGTATTCCTTTTAATTTTAGCGACGGCTGGTTTGACGGTATTTGCGCTGACGTTTGGCGATGACAAGGCAGTGGAAGTCAATTCGCCGGAACGGCGTGAATTTGAGAAACTATATACAGCTTACGATCAAATACAAGACCAATATTTCGAGGATGTTGACAGAAGTGTTCTTATTAACGGAGCCATCAACGGAATGGTTGATTCATTAGAAGATCCTTATTCTGATTACATGAATGAAGAGGAGGCTTCTCAATTCCTGGAAGGAATCTCATCGAGTTTCCAAGGAATTGGTGCAGAAGTCCAAGAGCGTGGAGGATTCATAACTGTGGTTTCCCCAATCAAAAATTCACCGGCTGAAACGGCTGGCGTTTTGCCAAACGATCAGATTTTAGCGGTTGATGGAGAAAGCATTCAGGGTTTCACAACAACTGAAGCCGTCATGCTGATTCGCGGTGAAAAAGGAACGGAAGTTACTTTGTCCATTCAACGCGGCGAAAATGCAGATCCGATTGACATTACCATCGTTCGTGATGAAATACCGATCGAGACTGTTTACGCAGAAATGATCGGCGACAATGTGGCACATATTCAAGTAACCAGCTTTTCTGAA
>JASLAI010000095.1 GCA_030147225.1 Planococcus sp. (in: firmicutes)
TGCTGGATTGCCAAACCTTAAAATTCAGCTATGCTCCTGTTGAGTTGATGGACCATGAAATTGTCATTATCCATTCAAACAAACAACGGACACTCGCTGCTTCAAAATACAATGAACGCCGAGCCCAATGCGAAGAAGCACTGTCCGACCTGCGCTCTGAATTGGACATCACAAGCTTAGGAGAATTGACTGCAGAAGCATTTGAACAGTCCAAGCACCTGATTAAAAATGAGATCAACCGCAAACGAGCAAAGCATGCAGTTTATGAAAATGAAAGAACCCTACGTGCCCTAAAAGAACTGGAGCAAGGCAATATCCAGGCATTCGGAAAATTAATGAACGAGTCACATGTTTCTCTTCGTGATGATTATGAAGTCACCGGCGCAGAGCTCGACAAGATTGCAGAAACCGCTTGGGAACAGCCAGGCGTTATCGGCGCTCGGATGACTGGAGCCGGCTTCGGTGGATGTGCCATCGCAATCGTTCAACAAGATCAAATCGAAAGTTTCAAAGAACAGCTAACAGCGAGCTATACCGAAGAGTTTGACTTTGCCCCTTCATTTTACGAGGCAAAAATATCGGATGGCGCCAAAGAACTTGTAGAGGAGTTTTGAGCATGAGTGTTTTAGTTCTAGGCGGAGCCGGCTATATTGGCTCACACGCAGTTTATCAGTTGATTGACCAAGGAATGAACGTAGTTGTTGTGGATAATTTGGAGACGGGACACCGAAAAGCGGTCCATCCAAAAGCTGTTTTTTATGAAGGCGATATAAGAAATGCGGACTTTCTGAACTCGGTATTTGAAAAAGAATCCATTGAAGAAGTTCTCCATTTTGCCGCTAATTCCCTTGTTGGTGAATCGATGGAAAATCCGCTCAAGTATTTTGATAACAATGTTTACGGCACCCAAGTCCTGCTGCAGACCATGGTGGCACATGACGTAAAAAAAATTGTCTTCTCCTCTACCGCAGCAACTTACGGGGAACCTGAAGCTGTACCAATTACAGAAACAATGCCGACAAGCCCGACCAGCACATATGGAGAAACCAAACTGACCATGGAAAAAATGATGAAGTGGACAGAAGCAGCACATGACTTAAAATTTGTATCCTTGCGCTATTTTAATGTAGCCGGTGCAAGAGAAACAGCCGAAATCGGTGAAGATCACCGCCCTGAATCTCATCTTGTGCCGCTCATTTTACAGACAGCACTTGGGCAGCGAAAAGAAATCACAATTTTTGGCGATGATTATGATACTGAAGACGGAACGTGCATCCGCGACTACGTTCATGTCGAAGACTTGATCCGCGCCCACTTGCTGGCACTTGATTATTTGAGAGCCGGCGGCGAAAGTGAGGTCTTCAACCTGGGAAGCAGCCAAGGCTTTTCAGTAAATGAAATGATTTCTGCTGCCCGGACTGTAACAGGAAAAGAAATTCCGATCAAAACTGGTCCCCGGAGAGCAGGCGATCCGAGCATCCTGATTGCCAGTTCCGATAAGGCAAGACAAGTGTTGGGCTGGAATCCTGCCTATACATCTGTCACAAAGATTATTGAAGATGCCTGGAGATGGCATTCAACTCATCCAACTGGCTATGAAAAGGAAGTGCATAGATGATTTATCAAAATCTTGCCGGACTTATCCAAAAAGCCATTGAAGCGGACTTGATTGAAACTGCTGATACTGATTACGTCCGCAACCAGGTCATGCACCTCTTGCAGTTGGAGGCGTTTCCTGAAGAACCAATCGAAGCAGCCGAAGACACCATTCCGAACCTGTTAGAAAACCTGATTGCTTATGCAATCGATCAAGGTGTCATCGCGGATATTTTTGATGACAAAGAAATGTTGTCGGCCAATATTATGAATTGCTTTGTTGCAAGGCCTTCTGTCATCAACGCTCAGTTTATTGAAAAGTATGCAGAGTCGCCTATAGCTGCAACGGATTACTTTTATGAGTTAAGCAAAAACAGCAACTACATCCAAATGAACCGGATCCAAAAAAACATTTCTTATAAAACAGATACCGCCTATGGTCAAATGGACATTACCATCAATCTGTCGAAACCGGAAAAAGATCCGGAACAGATCAAACGGGAACGTGAGATGAAACAAACGCTCAGTTACCCAAAATGCTTGCTGTGCAAAGAAAATGAAGGCTATGCAGGTCGAATCGGCTACCCCGCACGGGCGAACCATCGAGTCATCAAGATTCCGATGACCGGAGAAAACTGGTATCTGCAGTATTCACCGTATGTTTATTACAACGAACACAGCATTTTGCTTTCCGAAGAACATCGTGACATGAAGATCGACCGGAATGGATTTGAACGGCTGCTTACGTTTACAGAGCTGTTCCCTCATTACTTTATCGGGTCGAACGCCGACTTGCCGATTGTGGGCGGATCCATTTTAAGCCACGATCATTACCAGGCGGGACGCTATGAGTTTGCGATGACCCAAGCGGAAGATGCTTTTGGCTTTGGTTTGGATGCCTATCCGGATATTGCTGCATCGGTCGTAAAATGGCCGATGTCCGTGATCCGTCTGAAAGGAAAAGAAATCAACAGCCTGGTGACTGCGGCTGATGACATTTTGCAGACTTGGAGAAATTATTCCGATGAAGCAGCGGATGTCCTAGCCTTTACAGATGATATTCCGCATAACACGGTTACCCCCATTGCGAGAAAGCGCAGCGGGCTGTTCGAAATCGACCTTGTGCTTCGAAACAACCGGACGACGAACGAATTTCCGTCCGGGATTTTCCATCCGCATGAAGATGTCCACCACATCAAAAAAGAAAACATCGGCTTGATCGAAGTGATGGGGCTCGCCGTCTTGCCTCCCCGTTTAAAAGAGGAACTTGCTGAAATCCAGGAGTTTTTACTTGGCAATGCACATGATGTGGCTCCCCATCACCTCGAATGGGCTGAACAATTACACGCACAATACGGCGTTCTCTCGCTTCCTGAAGACGCAGAAGTAATCTTGCAAAAAGAGCTGGGGAAAAAATTCGTCAGAGTGCTTGAAGATGCAGGTGTATTAAAAGAACGCGCTGCATTTGAGCGATTCATCAAGGTATTAAATAGTTAAATAGCAGTATCAGTACACAGCGAATGATTTTTAAAAAACTTTCTCAAAGAGCTGAAAACGTACCACGCATTTCTGTTTTATTGGATGCTTGGCAAATGTGCACGAAGACGCCTATGATCTTTGTGCACACTTGCCATTACTAAAACACTCATCACATTGTATGCTGTTAATTAGTTAATGAAAGCACTTACACACATTGGAGGGACTCAAATGGCAGGCTTAAATTTAGTGAATATCAGAAAAGAATACGATAAAGGTGTAGTTTCGGTACAGGACTTCAATCTGGAAATTCGCGACAAAGAGTTTCTGGTCCTGGTTGGTCCTTCGGGATGCGGCAAGTCCACAACGCTTCGGATGATTGCGGGCCTTGAAGATATTACGGAAGGCGATCTCTTTATCGGTGACCGCAGAGTCAACGATGTATCACCGAAAGACCGCGACATCGCAATGGTATTCCAGAACTATGCGCTTTACCCGCATATGAGTGTTTATGACAATATGGCTTTTAGTTT
>JASLAI010000153.1 GCA_030147225.1 Planococcus sp. (in: firmicutes)
CACAGATCATGACAGTGCCGCTTTTCCATTTGCCGCCGCTCGCTTTTGCAGCCTCGGTAATATAATGCTTAATCATCGTCAAGGTCGTATCGTAATCAGCAATGACGCCGTCACGCATTGGACGGATCGCGACGATCGAGCTCGCCGTACGGCCCATCATGTTTTTCGCCTGGCTGCCGACTGCAACAATTTCGTCGGTTTTTTTATTTTTAACGACTACGGAAGGTTCGCGAAGAACAATTCCTTTGCCCTTGATATACACCAATGTATTTGCAGTACCTAAGTCAATTCCAATATCTTTTGAACCAAATCCAAGCACAAGTTTTCTTCCTTTCTATAACAAGCCGATATTTCGGCAATTGCGTTGACACAATACCACTTATTATAGACGAAAAGAAACAAAATAAACAGTGCTACATGAACCCCTTTTCTTTCAGAGAAATGAATTGATGATCTCCAATGATGACATGGTCCAGCAGTTCGATGCCGATGATGCTGCCGGCTTCCACGAGCCGTTTTGTGACGTCAATGTCTTCGGGAGACGGTGCCGGGTTGCCCGACGGATGGTTGTGGGCACAGACGATCGAAGCGGAAGAGCGACGCACGGCTTCACGGAAAATTTCACGGGGATGGACGATGGAGGCATTCAGGCTGCCGACAAAAATGGTCTGCCGGTGCATTACCTGATTCTTGATGTTGAGGAACAAGACGACAAAATGTTCTTGTTTCAAAGACGTCATATCGGTCATCAAATAAGAAGCAGCATCTTTCGGGGATCGAATAGTGAATTTCGTGTCGGTTTGCTTCGACGACAGGCGACGGCCCAATTCAACAGCCGCCAGCAATTGCACGGCTTTTGCCTGACCGATGCCGTTGATTGCCACCATCTCTTCAATGGTGGCATTTTTCAATTCCTGGATCTGCTCAAAATGAGTCAACACCCGATTCGCCAGATGCAGCACTGATTCCTGGCGGCTGCCGGTGCGCAGCAAAATCGCAATCAGCTCCTGATTGGATAATGCCGCCGCTCCCTGGTTAACCAGTCGTTCACGGGGACGATCGGCAATATGGACGTCACGGATCATCAACGGTGCTTCGTTCAGCATCGAACACCGCTCCCTTCCAATGAAATAAATCCTGCAGCTGCAAGTTTCTGTGCCAATCCCGCTATCGGCAAGCCGACCACTGCATTGTAATCACCCTTTATTTCTTTGACGAATAAACCGGATACCGTTTGGATGCCGTAAGCACCGGCTTTATCGTAAGGATCTTCGGTATTAATGTAAGCGTCAATCCAAGCTGCCGGCAATTCAAAGAATGTGACTTTGACAGCTTCATGAAAAGTCAGCTCGCTGTCTCCTTGGACGACAGTCACGGCGGTAATCACTTCGTGAGTGCGGCCTGATAATTTCTGCAGATAACTTTTGGCTTGTTCTTTGCTTTTAGGTTTCAATAAAATTTCGTCATCCAGTACAACAATCGTATCAGAACCAATGACGACAGAATCTTTATTTCCTTCTGCAACTTCCTGCGCTTTTTGTGCAGCACATGCCAGCACATAGCCAAGGGCCGTTTGGAATTCTACTGGATCAGGTTCATCTTTAGTACTTGGGATGACATTAAAATCAGCGCCCAGTAGGCCAAGAAGCTCCTGTCGACGCGGAGATTGCGAAGCTAATATAAGGGGGAAATTAGATTTGAATTTCATGGTTGGAATCTCTCCTTTTTCATGAATCATACCACCTTCAGTCGGCCTCAACAAACGCTGAAAATTAAATTTTGCGGTGTATGATACCTTCAAATATCATTTTTGCCTAGCCTTTTCTTGTCATTTCAACAACTCCTGCCATCGAAAAGTCATATTTGCTTTTTTGCCAAATTCCATTCCGATGACCGCTTCAATAGGATTTTCGCATCAATCGTAAAACTCATTTAATATTATTCAAAATTAACATTATTGGCACTTTTTAAAGGAGGTTTATTTTATAAAATCTAAGCTTTATACTTTAAATTGGTTTTCAATTTCTGAAAATTATTATTTCGAAAAAGAAATAACGGTTTTCAATCAACTTTCAGTAAAGGAGCTGTCTATTTGAAGACAAAACGTAAAGGGCTATTTCAGAAATCCCTGGATCGCATTGAATTTATTGGCAATAAGCTGCCGCATCCAGTCACTTTGTTCGCGTTGCTTGCATTTGCGGTTCTTGTTGTTTCAGCAATCGTTTCAGCAATCGGCATCACCGTTGAACATCCAGGCCAGGAAGGCGAAATCATTGGAGTCAAAAATCTGTTGAATGCAGAAGGCATCCAATACATATTCGCAAGCATGGTTGACAATTTCATCGGTTTTGCTCCGCTTGGCGTTGTCCTCGTTACGATGCTGGGTATCGGAATTGCGGAACGTACAGGACTCATCAGTGCCGTATTGAGAGCTTTCGTCCTATCCGTTCCGAAGTTCTTGATCACAGGCGGCCTGGTGTTTGCAGGAATCATGTCGAGTGTTGCATCCGACGCCGGCTACGTCGTCCTGCCTCCACTTGGAGCTGTTATTTTCGCAGCACTCGGACGCCATCCGCTGGCAGGTCTTGCTGCCGCATTTGCTGGTGTTTCCGCCGGATTCTCGGCGAATCTGCTGCTATCGGCAACTGATGCCATGCTTGGCGAAATGACTATCGCCGCCGCAGCCATCATTGACCCGGCCTATGCAGAAGGCATGAACATTGCCATGAATTATTACTTCATCATCGCTTCAGTCTTCATGCTGACCATCGTTGGTGCAATCGTCACGGAAAAAGTGGTTGAACCGCGCCTTGGCGAATACAATGGCCAATACCGTGAAGAATTAAAAGGATTGACTGCCGAGGAGAAAAAAGGACTTCTATGGGCCGGAATCTCCGTGCTGATTGGAATTATCCTCACTGCTCTGTTGATC